>JAGBVQ010000182.1 GCA_017630245.1 Alistipes sp.
AATATTGCGACTCGGTCTATAATTTTGCCAAAGAGGCCAACCGCCTTTTGGAGAATAAATAATCGGGTATTGATAAAAAAAGAGGCCTAAATATTTTATATTGAGTAAAAATTTGTATCTTTGCGTTTCAAACTATGTAAACTAATTAAAAACGTAAATAGAATTATGGCAAAAGTTGATGAAATGAAGCAGCAAGAGGCTGCTATCGGTGAGGCAGTAAGCAAGACCGAGGCATTCTTCGAGAATCACAGCAAGGCATTCGTTTGGGGTATTGTTGCCCTCCTCGTAGTTGTAGTAGGCCTTTATGGTCTTCGCAAGCTCGTTGTTGAGCCTCGCGCAGAGAAGGCATCGGAGTTGATTGCTGAGGCACAGTACCATTTCGAGCAGGAGAACCCCAACTATGAGCTCGCACTCAACGGTGACGAGAACGGTGCAGGTTTCCTCACAGTTATCGAGCAGTATGGTTCGACCCCCGCAGGTAACCTCGCGAAGCACTATGCAGGTATCTGCTACTTGAAGAGTGGCGATCTCGAGAGCGCACTCGACTACCTCCAGCAGTTCTCGCCTGTAAAGGGTCTTCCCGGTCAGATCGTAAATGCACAGAACATCGGTCTGCAGGGTGATATCGCAGTTGAGAAGGGTGACTATGAGGCTGCAGTTAAGTTGTTCGAGAAGGCTGCAAAGAGCTCGGATAACCTCTACACTACTCCTCTCTATCTCCGCAAGATGGGTCTGGCACTCAAGGCTCTCGGTCGCAATGCAGAGGCTACTGCTGCATTCGAGAAGATCTTGGCTGCATATCCCGCATCGGTTGATGCTCGTGAGGCTGAGAAGCTCATCGCTGAGTAGTTTGATTCTAAGGGTCGAGAGATGCTGTCAGCCACAGAGATACGTATTGGTGTAGTTGTCGCCGGCGATTCGATTGCGGACGAGCAAGTTATCAATCACTTTGTAAAGGTTGCAGGTCTTAGCGCCTCGAATATATCTATTAAGCACGTTCCTAACGATCTGCAGGTCGTTATGGGCGTGCTTTTCTTTGCTGAATATACCGAAGTAGACGGCGTGGTTGCGATTGTAAATAACGCTGGTCCGGAGTGGTTGCTCACGATGCAGAAGGCTCTCTACGATCTGCAGATTCAGTGGAATATGCCTATCGAGATTGGTGGAGCGTATGGCGCTGCAGCGGCCGAATCGGTGGTGCGTATGGTGCAGATGCAGTACGATATGGCGGGTGAACTCCCCGTCGAGCGTAGCACTCCGCTATCGGTTAATCGCAAAGATAGCATTAACTAAAACGCTATCCACGAGGATAATACTTATTCGGCGGTGAAGTGATTCACCGCCGAATTTTTTGATATCTCCATCAAGCTCCATAGCGCTGGTGGTTTTAGATTAAAATAAGACGACCTCCGCATTGATCACAATGTCGGAGGTCGTCTTGTTTTGCCACGCAAGGCCGGCAGCTTTCGGAGAACTACTTTGTATTCTTCTCAGCCTTCTCAGCAGCGTAGAGCTCGTTGAACTTTGCAAGAACGGCGTCGGTGATGTCGAGAGCCATATCTGCATCGAGCAGAGCCGAAGCATCTACCACCATCTTGTACTTCTTGTCTGCGTTAACCGCCTGTACAGCACGGAGAAGCAGATCCTGCATACGGTTGGTGAATACGAGGTTCTCCTCATCGAGGGTCTGAGCCTCACGCTGAACGCGAGCCTGGAGATTCTGAGCACGGCGCTCGATGCCCTCCTGCTGAGTCTGTGCATCGCGAGTGGTGATCAGAGCCTTCTGATATTTCTCCTGCAGCTTTGTAGCCTCGCCCTGGAGCTTCTGCTCCTCGCGAGCCCAGCTCTGCTGAGTCTTCTCGGTCTTCTCCTTCAGGGCTGCGCCCTCGGTCTTGAAGAGCTCGCTCTCTGCGAATACGATGTCGGTATTAACGAATGCCAAATCGCCTACAACCTCAGTTGCAGCTGCAGCACTCTCCTCAACCTTCTCGGTCTTTGCCTCCTTGCAAGAGGTCATCATTGCGGCTGCGGCGAGCGCAACCAAAAAAATCTTCTTCATAAGTTATCTTTTTATTAAAATTTGCACATTTGCCCACAAAGGTAGCACTTTAGATTAAAAAACCAAATATTAAAAGGTATGAAAAAGCGGTTTGCAGCTTGAATATTTTGAAAAAATAGCGTAAATTTGGCGGATGTTATTGTAAATGACCCAATCGAAATATGAGAAGAATTATTTTAGCTATGCTTTTGGCGGTTGCAACGCTTGGTATTGCTGCGGCGCAGAGCGATAAAAATACACTTGAGATTATCGAGTCGAGCTTCCGCCCCGAGCAGCAGGGCGTGCTCGAGAAGGTGAATATCGACCCTGTGGCCAAGGATCGCTCGCAGAGGGCGTGTGCCCGCATCAAACTCCACGTCAATCGAATGACCAGCGCGGATATCGACCAGCTGCAGGTGCATATCGCGGGTGGTGTTCAGCAACTTACCAAGAAGGTGCTCGCCTACGAGGGTAACGGTCTGATTATCGAGATGACGGCCAAGCCACAGACCCGCTTCTTCCTGCGCCATAACATATACGGCGATTCGAACGAGGTCTGCCTAAACCTCGAGGGCGATAAGGTCTACCTGCTCGAGGCGCAACTCAACCAACTCTTCCCGATTACGGTGGCGACCAATATGAAGGGTGCGGATGTCTATGTCGATAACCGCTATTGCAATAAGACCAACGATAATTATGTCCTTATTGTTCAGGATATTACCCCTGGCGAGCACACCTTGCGTATCGAGCACGCGGGCCGTCGTGTTGAGCAGAAGATTCTGGTGCACCGCGATAACCTCTACTTCCGTTGTGATGTCGATATTGCCGAGGCTCGTCCGCAGTTTGTCCTCTTCGAGTTGGAGCCGAAGAATGCCGTTGTGATGATTGACGGCGAGGTGCAGTCCACGCAGGAGGGCTTTGTTCAGGCGCTGCTGCCTAATGGCGCTCATAACTACCGCATTATGGCTAAGGGCTACCACGAGCAGTCGGGCTCGTTTACAGTCGATGGTGCCAAGGTTACCAGAAAGTTTGTCCTCAAGGCCGATGCGGCTATGGTGACCATTACGGCCGGAGGCGAGGGCGCAGAGATTTGGGTTAATAACGAGCGTAAGGGCACATCGCCCTGGAGGGGTCAGCTCCTCTCGGGTAACTACCTTTTCGAGGCTCGTAAGGCGGGCCACCGCACCACCTCTCTGCCGCAGAGTATCACCTCCAACCCTGCCGAGCAGAGCTACACGCTCGATGCGCCCACCCCGATTGTGGGCTCGGTGACTATCACCTCGGTACCCGCTATGGCAGATGTCTTTGTCGATGGTAAGTCGGTGGGTCAGACTCCGCTCTATACGGATCTTCTCGCCGGCGAACACACCCTCGAACTGCGCCGTAAGGAATACGCCACTGCCTCGCAGAAGATTACCGTTACCGAGGGCAAAACCGCATCACTGAATATCACTTTGTTAAAGGTTCCGACAAAAACTTACAAGGTCGGAGACTACTATAATGACGGCAAAAAAGAGGGCGTTGTTTTTTGGGTAGATGAATCAGGTCAGCACGGCAAGATTGTAAGTCTTACGGAGTCGTCAAGTAGACTTATGTGGTCATCAGATACCAATGAGCAAAAACGCCTGATTGGCGCAGATGATAAGAATAATGGTGCCAATAATATGGCAAAGGTTAAGCAAATTTCCGGTTGGGAATCAAAATACCCTGCCTTTAAGTGGTGTGCCGATTTGGGCGAGGGTTGGTATCTGCCGGCAATCGAGGAGTTGAAGTTATTTACTTCGAATAAATCTGTTCGCGATGCTGTTAATCAAACTTTGGCAGGTATGGGCGAAAAGTTAGCCAACATAGGAAATTCTCACTGGTATTGGTCTTCGACAGAGTATAACTATCAATCTTCTGCAGGTGAGTTTTGCGCGTGGGGTGTCAGTATGTACAGTGGCCTTACCCTCAGCCTCAATAAGTACAGCCTCGGCTATGTGCGTGCCGTGTCCGCTTTTTAGAATTTAGGATTTTGTGAGGGCATAGCCCGAACGCTTTGATATTTGCGACCGCTAAAAGGCGGTCGCTTTTTTTATCCGTTGTCCAGGGGAGAGAGTATTAGGGAATTTAGGGAGATTAACGATTACGGACAAAAGCCGTTACTTAAACTCCTTAAACTTTCCAACCTCCCTAACCTCCCTAAACTCTTTACCCCCCCCCTCTCGATTACCTTAATTAACTACAACAGCGGAACGCTCCTCGCTCGCTATTGCGAGCAAAGCCCCTGCCTGAGGCGGGGGTTTGGGGGTGGGTCAGAATTGTA
>JAGBVQ010000183.1 GCA_017630245.1 Alistipes sp.
AATTCAAAATTCAAAAACAAAAATATAAATAAAACCAACACAAACTCAATTAGTTATGAAGCTCAAATCAATTCTTACCATTCTGGCGCTTTCGTTCATTACGATGAGTGTTTCGGCACAGAAGTTTGTCGATGCAGCGACCCTCAACGTCTGCGGACAGACACTCAAATCGGAGAGCAAACCCTTCTCGCGTTTCGACCCGACAAAGCACCCCCTGCCCAACAAACACGTCGTGCAGATGAGTACATACTCTACCGGTATGTATGTTATGTTCTCGACCGACTCTAAGAACATTACGGCGAAGTGGAAGTGGCTCAAGCGCGGTATAAGCAATAATATGACCCCGATTCTTCAGCGCGGTCTTGACCTCTATATCGAGAAGGATGGCAAGTGGTTCTTCGTAGGCGTTGGTCGTCCTTCGGGTAATCAGGAGAAGTGCGAATCGACCTGGAAGCTCGCCAAGAATATGCCCGAGGGCACAAAGAAGTGTATGCTCTACCTGCCCGCTTGGTGCGAGATTACAGAGTTGCAGCTCGGTGTAGACGAGAACTCGTCAATTGGACCCATCGAGTCGCCCTATCGTTACAAGGTACTCACTCACGGATCGAGCGTCACTCACGGAGCATCAGCTTCGCGACCCGGTATGACCTACACAGCTCGTATGAGTCGCTACACAGGTTTCGACTTTATCAATTTCGGTTTCAGTGGCGAGTGTAAACTCCAACCCGAGTTTGCAAAGATTATCGCTGAGACTGAGGCAGATGCCTATATGTTCGACGCATTTTCCAACCCTTCGGCAAAGGAGATCCGAGAGCGTCTGGAGCCCTTCATCAAGACCATCACCGAGGCTCACCCCGACAAGCCGTTCATCTTCCTGCAGACCCACATGCGCGAGGATACGCTCTTCGACGAGAAGTGGCTGAGTTTCAACCTTGAGCGCCGTGCTACAGTTCGCGAGTTGATGCCTCAGATGGAGAAGAAGTACAAGAACGTATACTTCCTCAATGCCGAGAACATCACCAGCTCTGACTACGACGGAACAGTCGATGGAGCGCACCCCACAGATCTTGGTTTCGACAACTTTATCAAGACCTATCTGCCCCGAGTAAAGAAGATCCTCAAGAAATACGGTATCAAATAGTTATGCGCACAACGCTACTGTGCATAATGACACTTTTTGCAATCCAACTCTCGGCTCAACCGAGGGTTGGATTCGCATATTATGATGTGGACCGTGCCTACGACACCTCCCCTTCGGCTTTTTACGACGATAAGGCATTTACTCCAAATGGCCGTAACCACTGGAACACAGAGCGTTACCAGCGAAAAATCGACAACATTGCCGCCGTCATCGACTCGATGGCACTTCCGATCGTTGCCCTCTACGGAGTCGAGAACGAGCAGGTCGTACGCGATATTGCAACCCAATGCAAAGGAGACTACTCTTACATCCATCGCACACAAAACCGATTGGATGGTATGGATTTCGCATTGCTCTACTATGGCGATGTCCTATTTCCGCAGAGAGTGGAGGTCGGACTCGACTACATATTAGTTGAGGCGTCGATTGCCGACCGTGAGTATTCGATTCTACTCACACGCCGCTCTCGTACTCTCAAGGCTCTTGCAGATCAAATTGCCGAAGAGTCGCCCGAGCGATTTATCGTGGTGGCCGGCGATATGTATAGGCTTGACTATCATCGTATTAAATTAAACGACGCCACAGCCTATGCCGAGCGTCGCGGACACGGCAACACGGTCTATCGAAATCAGTGGCGGATGTTCGACAGAATTCTTGTTGATCAGCGACTTAAAACCCACTGCGATGTCTACATCCGAGAGTGGTTACTCGACCGCAATGGAGAGCCTAAACCTACCTTTAACCGAGAGAGTTACGTCGGTGGAGCGGGTAGAAAATTACCAATATTTTGCTATTGGTGGTAGAAAATATTGTTTTTGAACAAAATTTTTGTATCTTTGTAGGTTGCAAAGCGTAAGTAAACACTATAACTATCACATAATTAACATTTTAGTCAATTATGGCAAACGTAAAAAGAGTTTATACCTTCGGTAACAAAGAGGCTGAGGGTAATGGCAAAATGAGAGAGTTGCTCGGCGGTAAGGGTGCAAACCTCGCAGAGATGAACCTCATTGGTATTCCGGTACCTCCGGGATTCACTATCACTACCGACGTATGTTCGGAGTACTATGCTAACGGCCGCGAGAAGATGGTCGAGATTCTTCGTCCCGAGGTGGAGAAGGCAATGAAGGGCATCGAGGCTCTCACCGGTCGCAAGTTCGGCGACAAGGAGCTTCCCCTCTTGGTTTCAGTTCGTTCGGGTGCTCGCGCTTCGATGCCGGGTATGATGGATACTATCCTCAACCTCGGTATGAACGATGAGGCTGTTGAGGCTGTTGCAAAGCTCTCGGGTAACCCCCGTTTCGCTTGGGATTCGTACCGTCGTTTCGTACAGATGTACGGTGACGTTGTTCTCGGTATGAAGCCCGTATCGAAGGAGGATGAGGATCCGTTTGAGGTTCTTATCGAGGAGCAGAAGGAGAAGAAGGGTGTTAAGAACGATACAGACCTTACAACTGAGGATCTTAAGGAGCTCGTACAGAACTTCAAGGCTGCTATCAAGGAGCAGACCGGCGGTGAGTTCCCCAACAACCCCTGGGATCAGCTCTGGGGCGCAGTTTGCGCAGTATTCGGTTCGTGGATGAACGACCGTGCAATCCTCTACCGTAAGCTCAATAACATCCCCGCAGAGTGGGGTACTGCAGTAAACGTACAGGCAATGGTATTCGGTAATATGGGTGACAACTCGGCTACCGGTGTTGCATTCTCGCGTGACGCTGCAACTGGTGAGAACATCTTCAACGGTGAGTATCTTATCAACGCTCAGGGTGAGGACGTAGTTGCTGGTATCCGCACACCGCAGCAGATTACAATCGAGGGTTCGAAGCGTTGGGCTAAGGCTCAGAACATCTCGGAGGAGGAGCGTGCATCGAAGTATCCTTCGCTCGAGGAGGTTATGCCGGTTGTTTACAAGGAGTTGGATGAGATCCAGCACCACCTTGAGGAGTACTTCACCGATATGCAGGATATCGAGTTCACCATCCAGGATGGTAAGCTCTGGATGCTCCAGTGCCGTAACGGTAAGCGTACAGGTGCAGCGATGGTTAAGATCGCTATGGATATGCTCCGCGAGGGTCTTATCGACGAGAAGACCGCAGTATTGCGTTGCGAGCCCGCGAAGCTCGACGAGTTGCTCCACCCCGTATTCGACAAGGCTGCTATCAAGAGCGCTAAGGTCGTAACTAAGGGTCTTCCCGCATCGCCGGGTGCAGCTACAGGTCCGGTAGTATTCTTCGCAGAGGATGCTGAGAAGGTATTCGCAGCAACCGGCCAGAAGGCTATCCTCGTTCGTATCGAGACTTCGCCCGAGGATTTGAAGGGTATGCTCGATCCAGCAGGTATCCTCACCGCTCGTGGTGGTATGACCTCTCACGCAGCCGTTGTTGCTCGTGGTATGGGTAAGTGCTGCGTATCGGGTGCAGGTGAGCTTTCGATCGACTACAAGGCTCGTACTATCAACGTAAATGGCTATACAATCAAGGAGGGTGACTGGGTATCGCTCAACGGTTCGACCGGTGAGGTTTACCTCGGTCAGGTAGCTACTCAGGCTGCAGACCTCAGCGGTGACTTCGGTCAGCTGATGGATTTGGCAGGCAAGTACGCACGTATGAAGGTTCGCGCAAATGCCGACACTCCGCGTGATGCAGAGCAGGCATTCGCATTCGGTGCTGAGGGTATCGGTCTTTGCCGTACAGAGCATATGTTCTTCGAGGGCGAGCGCATCAAGGCTGTTCGCGAGATGATCTTGGCTGATGATGAGGCTGGTCGTCGCGTAGCACTCAACAAGTTGCTCCCGATGCAGCGTGGTGACTTCGAGGGGCTGTTCAAGGCTATGAAGGGCTACCCCGTAATCGTACGTCTTCTCGATCCCCCCTTGCACGAGTTCGCTCCCAACACCGAGAAGGAGCAGCGTGAGATGGCTGAGGAGTTGGGCATCAGCTTCGAGGCAGTAGCCGCTAAGGTAGAGTACCTCCACGAGGTTAACCCGATGCTTGGTCACCGTGGCTGCCGTCTGGGTAACACATATCCTGAGATCACCGAGATGCAGGCTCGCGCTATCATCGAGGCTGCTATGAACGTGAAGGCTACCGGTATCGACGTTAAGGTTGAGATCATGGTTCCGCTCGTAGGTAACCACACGGAGTTGCGCTACCAGAAGAACATCATCGATCGCGTAGCTAACGAGGTATTCGCTGAGCGCAACGACAAGATCGACTACCTGGTAGGTACAATGATCGAGGTTCCGCGTGCAGCTGTAACCGCTAACCAGATCGCTGAGGTTGCAGAGTTCTTCTCGTTCGGTACTAACGACCTTACTCAGATGACTCTCGGATTCTCGCGTGACGATATCGCTAAGTTCTTGCCCGTATACCTCGACAAGGGTATCCTCAAGAACGATCCGTTCCAGGTACTCGACCGCAATGGTGTAGGTCAGCTCGTTCGTGAGGCTGTATTCAAGGGCCGCACAACTCGCGAGAACCTCAAGTGCGGTATCTGTGGTGAGCACGGTGGTGAGCCTTCGTCGGTAGAGTTCTGCCACTATGCAGGTCTGAACTACGTTAGCTGCTCGCCCTTCCGCGTGCCCATCGCACGTCTGGCAGCTGCTCACGCAGCACTCAACGAGAAGTAATCGTTAAGTCAGATATTTTCAGAAAGGTCTCACCCGCTAAGGTGAGGCCTTTTTTTGTTCCATACAGACAACTGCGGCGCAAGGATGCAATTTTTCAACCCTCTCTCATTTTCGCCACTCTTCTTGTTAAATCACTACCCCACCTCAAAAAAAGAGTATTAAAATTTATTTTAATGCTCTTCATTGCAGATTGCAAATTGTTTTTGTATATTTGTGTAGTATAATACTTAGAATGACAAAAAAGTCTGATTTTATGGACAAAAACGTATATTGTGTGATTATGGCAGGCGGAGGAGGAGCCCGTCTGTGGCCTCGCAGCCGCCGCTCGATGCCTAAGCAGTTCCTCGACATCTTCAATACAGGAAAATCGTTCCTGCGTATCACCTTCGAGCGCTTTGCCAAGCTCGTTGCGCCGGAGAATTTTCTTGTTGTAACCAATGCCGGCTACAAGGATTTGGTCTTGCAACACATCCCCGAGCTTAGCGAGAGCCAGATTTTGTGTGAGCCTATCGGCCGTAACACCGCACCCTGTATCTGCTATGCAGCATACACTCTGCGAAAGCTGAATCCCAATGCAAAGATGGTCGTAACGCCTGCGGACCACATTATGCTGCAGGAGGATGAGTTCCGCTCGATCGCCAAGGATCTGTTGGAGTTCATCGACTCGAACGACGTGCTTATGACCGTAGGTCTGACCCCTACACGTCCCGAGACTGCATACGGATATATCCAGAAATCCAATTCGGAGAGTATCAGCCGCGTGAAGTGCTTCACCGAGAAACCTAATCTCGAGTTGGCACAGACCTTTGTGCAGTGCGGCGAGTTCTTCTGGAATTCGGGTATCTTTATCTGGAAGGTGAAGGATATCATCGCTGCCATCGAGAAGTATCTCCCCGAGCATCACACCCTCTTCGACGGCATTGCCGACGCCTATGGCACCGAGGCCGAGAAGGAGGCTATCGAGCAGGTGTTCTCACAGTGCCGTTCGATCTCGATCGACTACGGCGTTATGGAGAAGGCCGACAATGTATATGTCCGCTGCGGCGACTTCGGCTGGAGCGATGTCGGAACCTGGGGCTCGCTCTACCAGCTCTCACGCAAAGATAAGTATGCAAACGTAAAGCCCGAAACGGGATGTTTTACATACGATACTCGCAACTCAATAATCTCACTCCCGAAGGATAAGGTAGCGGTGATTAACGGTCTGCGTGACTACATTGTCGTTGACACCGACGACATCTTAATGATATGCCCGCGCGAGGAGGAGCAGCACATACGCGAATATATCGACGAGGTGCGCTTCAACCTTGGCGACAAACACGACTAATAATGATAGATATCGAACGAATATACGACCTCTGGAGTGAATGTTCGGGGGTTACGACCGATTCGCGCAGCATAAACGAAGGGGCTCTCTTCGTGGCACTGCGCGGAACGTCGTTTGATGGCAACAAGTTTATCTGCGCCGCGCTGGATGCCGGTGCCAAGTATGCCATAGCCGATTCTGAAGCTCCTCTGAAAGAGAGACCCGATCTGGCCAAGCGCATAATTTTGGTTGAAGATTCACTCTCGACACTTCAGGCATTAGCACGCGAACATCGCCGCCGTTTGGCGCTTCCCATCATCGGAATCGTAGGTAGCAACGGCAAGACCACAACCAAGGAGTTGGTGAGCCGAGTTCTGGCCGAGCACTTCGAGATATACGCAACACGTGGTAACCTCAACAACCACATCGGCGTACCTCTGACCCTACTTGCAATGACGCGCGACACGGAGTTCGGTATTGTCGAGATGGGTGCAAGCGCTTGTGGCGAGATCGCTCTGCTGGCGTCGATTGCCGAGCCTAATTACGGCATAATCACCAACATTGGCCGAGCTCATCTCGAGGGTTTCGGAGGCGAGGAGGGTGTCCGCCGAGGCAAGGGTGAGCTCTTCGACTTCCTGGCCGAGAATGGCGGTCACGCCTTTGTTCCCCAGGAGGATGCAACGCTCGTTTCGATGGCTGCCGAGAGGGAAAATCTCGTGGCGGAGTACTACTCTCGCTCAATCGCCGATGGAGCACAGAGCCACCTCGAAGGCGAGTACAACCGTGCCAACATCGCTGCAGCGATGGCCGTAGGTCAATACTTCGATATCCCGCAGGAGCGCATCGCTGATGCAATTGCGAGCTACACGCCCGACAACAATCGTTCGCAGAAGGTCGCAACCGAGCGCAACACTCTGATTGTCGATTGCTACAACGCCAACCCCTCGAGTATGGCAGCAGCTATCGAGAATATGCGCAGCGAGGAGGCGGAGAATAAGTTGCTCATTCTGGGCGATATGCTTGAGCTCGGAGAGTGGAGCGCACAGGAGCACCGTCACACCCTCGAAGCGGCACTCTCGATTGAGGGAGCCGAGATTTTCACAGTCGGAGCCCACTTCCGCAAGGCGGCAGAAACACTTATGGCGGATGTCAAATGTTTCGACAGCACATCTGCTTTGGGCGAATACCTCACAATCAACATCTTGGCGGGTCGCACCATTCTGCTCAAAGGTTCACGCGGCATCGCACTCGAAAAAATTATCGAAAAATTATAATAACTACACCTATGAGAATGAAGAGACTTTTTCTATTGGCTTCGGCGCTGATTGTCGGCTTTACGGCAGTGGCAAAGGAGCAGCCCAAATGGTTGCAGGATGCGGTTATCTACCACATCTACCCTTCATCGTATATGGACTCGAATGGAGACGGTATGGGCGACTTGAATGGTATTCGTCAGCGACTGGATTACATCCGCAGCGTCGGTTTCAACTGCATCTGGATGTCGCCCTGCTTCGTAAGTGCCTGGGAGGATGGCGGATATGATATCCTCGACTACTACAAGGTAGACCCCCGCTTCGGCACCAACGAGGATCTGTTTAACCTTATCAAGGAGGCTCACGATAAGGGTATCAAGATCCTGCTCGACCTCGTAGCCGGTCACACCTCGGATAAGCACCCCTGGTTTAAGGAGGCGTGCAAGGCCGAGCCTAACAAGTATTCAGACTACTTTATCTGGACCAAAGGCAAGGAGACCAAGCCCGTAATGTCGAGCTCGAACAACAGAGGCGGATGGATCGACAACAACCACCCCCGCGATGGTTACTTTATGACCAACTACTACGACATCCAGCCAGCCCTCAACTACGGCTACTTCAACCCCAACCCCGCCAACGAGTGGGAGCACGACTACAACGCTCCGGGTCCGAAGGCTGTGCGTGAGGAGCTTAAGAATATTATCGCCTACTGGTGCGACCACGGAGCAGATGGCTTCCGCGTGGATATGGCCTCGTCGCTCGTCAAGAACGACAACGCAAACCGTGATGGCGTTATCCGCCTCTGGAACGAGATTTTCGCGTGGTATAATGCCAAGTACCCCGAAAACATTATGCTCTCAGAGTGGGCAAATCCCCAGCAGTCGCTCACTTCAGGCTTCAATATCGACCTGCTTATTCATAATAATATAGGTGGCGAGATCTACCGCCCGCTGGTCTGCGAGACCGATGACAAGTCGAATCCCACGACAATCTACTTCTCGCCCGAGGGTAAGGGTGAGGTGCGCCACTCGATGGAGACCTACACCAAGGTCTACAACACCTTCCGCAAAATTGGAGGTTACGCATCGCTGCCCACTTGTAGCCACGATATTTGGCGCTTGACACGTCTTAATCGCTCGACCCCCGAGGAGCAGAAGATTGCTATCACTCTCTTCCTCACGCTGCCCTCTCCGCCGATTGTCTACTACGGCGAGGAGATTGGTATGCGTAGTCTGGAGTTTGTTCGACCCAAGGAGGGCAGCCTCTCGTCGCGCAATCGCACAGCTTGTCGTACACCGATGCAGTGGGACACCACCATCAACGCAGGATTCTCGACCGTAGAGGATAACACCAAACTCTTCTTGCCGGTTGACCCCGCACCCGAGTTCCCGAATGTTGCCGAGCAGCAGAACGACCCCAACTCGGTGCTTAACTACGTCAAGGGTCTTATCGCTCTGCGCAATGCAACCCCCGCACTCGGCACTGCCGGCGAGTGGGAGTATGTGGGCGATATGGATAACCCCTACCCTATGATTTATGCTCGCACGCTGGGCGAGGAGAAGTATGTGGTTGTCTTCAACCCCTCGAAGCGCGAGGTTAGTGGCTCGATTGCACCTATGGGCAAGAAGGCCGAGTGGATCTACGGTAATAACCGCAAACTCGCCAAGTGTAAGAGCTCGAAGGAGGGTCACACCTTCGCAATGAAACCCTTTAGCGTAGCAATCTTTCAAATTAAGTAATAAACAAAAAGCCAACGGCTAACGGCTAATGGCTAATGGCTAATAGCGAATAATAGTATGGATCAGAATAAAAATATCTCATTACCCGAAAACGCCTACCGCGAATTGAAGGCGGGCGAAGAGTATCAGCCGATAATGTCGGCACAGAGCACCCCAGCCGAGGCAACACCCTACTCGGTTACGATGGGTGTCATTATGGCAATCATCTTCTCGGCAGCAGCGGCCTTCCTCGGGCTGAAGGTTGGCCAGGTCTTTGAGGCAGCAATTCCTATCGCAATTCTGGCAGCCGGCTTCGGCTCATTGCGTGGCAAGAAGCGCAGTATGCTTGGCGAGAATGTACTCATTCAGTCGATTGGCGCATCGTCGGGCGTGATTGTGGCAGGAGCTATCTTCACCCTGCCGGCACTCTACATCCTTGGTCTGGAGGCGCAGTTCTATCAGGTATTCCTCTCGTCGCTGCTTGGTGGCGTACTGGGAATCGTAATGCTTATCCCCTTCCGCAAATACTTCGTTAAGGATATGCAC
>JAGBVQ010000184.1 GCA_017630245.1 Alistipes sp.
CGGTACAACGGAATTTCTTTGCCATAGTTATTTTCTATTTTTAGGTTATTATATATTATGTATCTTTTTCTGTTTCCAAGCAACGGTGTTATTCTTCCCGTTTGCCTTTGCAAATATAATAACTTCTCGCAGAATCATCACAAAAATAGCCATCATATTTTTTGATGCAACTATAATTTTTGCTTATAGTACCGCAAAAACAGATTACAAATACCTACTGTAAAAGATCTATTTTTCTTGAAAAACAGATAGCAAAAAAGAGCGGATTTTACCTAAATAATAAAACTCGGCACAACAATTTTCAACCCATCAAATAGAGTCCAATTCCCATCCTTACAAGCATCCTGGTCCAAGCGAAAATAGCGCTTAACACGCCCAAAATAGCTGAAATTTCACCCCTATATAGCGAATTTCGCCACACAGAACACCCCATTTGCCACATTATACGGCATTATATCCCTGAAATTTGGAGGAACAATTTCAATTAGCAAATTTTGCAGTGCCGTTGGAAATCAACACACGCAAAACTTATCCGAAAATTGGGGTTTATCGGGAAGGTTTACCACAGCGACGGTTTCATCCAATGAGTCCGATTGAGTTAGTGATTTAGAGAATGGGGCGGACTCGCAGGCAACGGCTTTTTTATTACGGCTTCAAGTAAGCACACAATATTAAATTATCCGCAAATCAGGGAGTAAGCGTCGCCGTGAGGCTGACGCTTTCTCTTTTTATATCCGGCAAGTAAGAGTGATACAGATCTCTTTTTTTTTCGATGCTCACAACAAGTTTTTTACGGCAAAACCATAGCACCAAAAACATCGGCAATGGCTCATTGAATATTACAATTTTTTATTGTATAAGCAAAATAAAAAGGAGGTTCTAATTATCTGAAATCCTCTCATCGACGTAGTCGGCAAAATTGATGCAAAAAAAAATCACAAATAAACCCCACCTCAACCGCACGGGTATTAAAAATGCCCGCAATACCTCACAAGCAAACCAGATAAGAGCAAATTCAAAATGCAAATCGAATGTCAAAATTTACCATTTTACACTTTGAGTTTTGAATAATTTTACTACCTTTGTCAAGATTGCGACAGCGTTATGCTCGCATACGCGCGATAGCGTTCGATGTAATCGACATATTACGACAGGCTAAATACTTGATATTCACAGCATTATACGGATATCGAGGAGCCAAGAGAATGCCCATACAAAAAAAACAAAGAGGTCGAAACTCAAACAATAATAGGCGTACAAAAATTAGCTGCCGGTAAAACTACCAAAGTGCGAACTGCGCTAAATGGATGTGCCAGCCGACCTAATAAAGACCACAATAATGACAACCACTACTACTCCCGAATGGTATGCGATGAGCGCACCCTACCGCAACGAGATGAAGGCCAAAGATCTCTTGGAGAGGGAGGGTATTGAGTCTTTCGTGCCGATGTGCTATCGCATCGTTGAGAGTCGAATGGGGGTCAAGAGCAGAAAACTTACACCGGCGATTCACAATCTAATCTTTGCCCACGCCACTCGCGATCGCATTCGTGAAGTCAAGGAGGGGGTGAGTTACCTACAATACCGAGTAAGACCGGAAAAGGGTCGAAATGTCCCGATTGTGGTTCCTGATGAACAGATGGCACACTTTATGGCAGCGTGCAAGGCCGAGAACGAAAATCTGCGTTACCTACTGCCTGAAGAGGTAAATCTGGAGCGTGGATGTCGCATCCGTATAATCGGTGGTGTATTCGACGGCATAGAGGGTACATTCGTAAAGGTCAAAGGAATACGCAACAAGCGTGTGGTAGTTAGCATTGACGGCCTTGCATCAGTGGCTCTGTCGGAGATTAGCGACGGAATGATCGAGCCGCTCGATGATTAGATTTAACCTTTTGAAGTGATAAACGTTACAGAAAAAATACCTTTCCAACAATATGACACAAACCAGCACTCCTATCACTATCCAAACTCACGTCAGCCATCTGGTGCCCAAGGTGGGGTACATCGCCGATAATATGACGAGCTTTGGTCGCAACACAAAGCGTATTGCAGATTGCCTGCTTGCGCTGTTGGCAATGATCATCTTCTCCCCGCTCTTTTTGATTGTCTATATCGCCGTGCGTCGAGAGGATGGCGGACCGGCTATCTACAAGCAGGAGCGTATCGGTCGTTTCGGTCGTCCTTTCTACATCTACAAGTTCCGCTCGATGCGCCTCGATGCCGAGAAGGAGGGACCTCAGCTCAGTTTGAGTGGCGGAGGCAACGATCCGCGACTGACAAAGGTTGGCCGCTTTATTCGTGCCCACCACCTCGACGAATTGCCGCAGTTATGGAATGTCTTCACGGGAGATATGGCCTTCATCGGCCCACGTCCAGAGCGCAAATATTACATAGACCAGATTCTGGAGCACGACAACCGCTACGTCTATCTCTACCAGATTCGCCCCGGAGTAACCAGCTATGCAACACTCTATAACGGCTATACCGACACGATGGAGAAGATGTTACGCCGCTTGGAGTACGACCTCTACTACTTGAGTCACCGCACTTGGTGGCTCGACTTCAAGATCCTGTTCAACACCTTCTGCGCAATTGTTTTCGGCAAGGTGTTCTAGGAGTGTGCAATCGTCGTTAAAACGCAAGCAACAACTACAAGAGTACGATCAAAACCCTATGGCAGAGAACAGTACCCGACATAATTTCACCAAGGGACTCTCATCCCAAACTCTCATTACGATCATAATGGGTGTGTTGGAGATAGGGGTCTTTGCAGTGATGTCGCGCCTGCTGACTCCTGAGGAGTTTGGATATTACGCCATAATTTTAGCCATAATCAACATATTTCAATGCCTCACTGAGGCTGGCTTAGGCTCTGCCGTAATCCAACGTAGCAAGGCATCCGAGGAATTTATCTCCACAGCACTCGGACTAAGCACTCTGCTTGGAGCTTTTTTTTCACTCATACTGATAGTTACTGCCGAGCCTCTATCGGTACTTATGGGTTATGACGAAGAACTTACCGTGCCGCTACGATGTATGTCCATAACAGTACTGCTTTGCAGTGTAAACAGCGTAGCAAGGGGTATATTTATGACCGCACTCGACTTTATGAAGTATGGCTGGTGTCAGATTGCCGCCTACCTGCTCTCATCGGGAATAGGTATCACACTGGCTGTTGCCGGATACGGAGTAAATGCCATCATCGTCTCGACGATTACCAACACAGTGCTGATGACCATCATACTCTTTGCAGTGAGGGGTGTGCGTCCGAGGCTGACCATTCATCGACACTATACTCGGGAGATTCTCTCCTATGGAGGCTGGTTAACGGGCAGTGTGATAGTTCGACAGATCACCACCGAACTCGATAAACTTATGCTCACCTATTGGATTCCAGTGGCCCAAATCGGAGCTTATAACCGTCCCTCGGGATTCATCTCGAAGATCGTGGATCGTATAAACGGAATCTTCGACACGGTCCTCTTTCCATTCCTCTCCGCGCTGAAGGATGATCGTGCAAAAGTTCAAACATCAATGCTCACAGCGACGGCACTTGTGAGTTGGTTTTCGATGATTCTAACCTTTGGATTTGCACTGAGCGCACAGATCATCATCGACATCTTCTTCGGCAGCGAGTGGGATTGGCTTGTAGATATATTCAGAATACTCTCTCTGACGATACCTTTCCTCTCGATGAGCCGTATAGGCGACTGTTTCTTCCGCAGTTTAGGTATAGTCAAGGCCTATTTCTATGTGCGATTGACTGTCTGCATAGTAACATTAGGATGCATATTTGCAGGGTGTCACTACGGCATAACCGGCGTGGCTATCGGAGTTCTCGTATCGCGCGTAGCGGATAGTCTTATCAAGTACGGATATCTTATCACCCACCTAAATATCCGCTGGTACAGCATCCTTAACTCAATAGTGGCTCCTACCTGGATCACAATAGCGCTGGCCGCAATTTGCTACGTGATAAGTAGACAAATCCCCCTGGGCGACTACATAGGCATTGCCATATTCATTGCGGTGGGTATGTCAATGCTTATTTTCACCCCAAAACTCTTTGGCCGTGACTACTGCAACAACATCCACTCTGTGGCAAAGCAGAAACTATTAGCAATACGCAACAAGCGAATGCAATCACCGCAGCCTCAACAATAGAACAAATTAATAGACTAAAATATAAAAACACCTTCCGACATCAATGAAAAGAGTTATAACCTACGGAACATTCGACCTGCTACACTATGGTCATATCAACCTACTTCGCAGAGCCAAAGAGTTGGGTGATTATCTGATTGTTGCCCTCTCGACCGATGAATTTAACTGGAATGAGAAGCGTAAGAAGAGCTACTTTGGCTTCGAGCAGCGCAAGGCTATGCTTGAGGCCATAAAGTATGTGGACGAGGTAATTGCCGAGGATAACTGGGAGCAGAAGCGAACCGATATTCATACCCACAACGTGGATATATTTGTCATTGGAGATGATTGGCAAGGCAAGTTCGACTTCCTTGAGGAGGAGGGATGCCAAGTAGTCTATCTTACACGCACTCCCGAGATCAGCACGACACAGATCAAATCGGACATCAAACAAAAGTAGACGAGCTATGGATTTGAATAGCAAATGGTACCACCGGATGTTGGTCACTGCCAACAAGGCTGCCAAGATCCCCGGCCTTAAGACTTTACTCAAACCTATATACTACCCTTTCAAGCAGCATATCGAGCAAACTCAACGCAAGAAGTTCCTGCAAAACGGACTCGCGGTATTGAAGCGCTTTGATCGCTGTATGGAGGATAATAACATTGAGTACACACTTGCCTTCGGCACACTGCTGGGTGCGGTACGCGAAAAGGGTTTTATCAAGCACGACCTGGATATCGACGTCTATGTTTGGAATCAGCAATACTCCGAGAAACTTGTCTCGACGCTTCACTCAGCCGGATTCGAGAGGATACACGCCTTTGAGGTAGATGGGGGCAGACTCGGTCGTGAGGAGACCTACCACTGCCAAGGGGTAGCTATAGACATCTTCTACCTCTACGACAATGGTGACCAGTTGCCCTACTGCTGCGACTTCGGCACAATGGAGGGATGTGCTACATTTATGCAATGTATGCGCAAATATGGCTATGTCACCGTGCGCAAGATCTCACTACCAATCGACCACCGCAGGACGAGAGTCCCATTCGAGAGTATCAAGATGTATATTCCTGCCAATGCCGAGCAGATTCTCACATTCCGATATGGTGAGGATTATATGATCCCAAATCCGAAATGGAGTATTAACTCCTACAACAAACATATCGTGGATTGGAGTGAGCAGAAAGCCCACTACTATGAATGGTAGTCACCCGGACTCCCCACAGCCACAACTTTACCCTTAGAAACTGATTGAACTCTATTCCAAAATGAAGCAATTAGGCAGTGCCATAGCCATACTGATAATCACCCTTGCCCCGAGTGTACGTCTAATATTCCCCGAGGCAAACACTCTGCTACTGTTCGGTCTTCTGCCCGTGATGATGGCCTACTACATATTCAAGAGTAGATTTAGACTCGGCAACCAATCACTGCTCTACTACACGATAATGATTGCGTGGATGGCGGTAACTACCCTAACCTCGGTCGATATGGGCAACTCAATCAAGGAGATGCAGGCCGTAGCGGGAGGTCTTATCGGTTCGATTCCGATATACTATCTATGCGCCAATGGCAAGCGAGGGGTCAATTGGATAATGTTTGGCTACATCCTCCTGCTTGCCAGCACCATCTACTACCTCCACCGCGAGGGATTGCTCATATCGCTCGATATTGATACCGAGCGTTTGGAGGATGATATGGTTAATGCTAACGACTTGGCCTACTTCGCCTTCTACACGATTGCAGCTTGGTGTATAATCTGCTACAACCTACGTCTAAAGTGGTACTTAAGTATTCCGTTCAACCTGCTGATTTTGGCAACGGTACTGATTCTATCGGTTATCACAGCCTCGCGCCAGATTCTGATATTCGTACTTCCGTTCTTTGTCTATTCGCTCTACTTCCAATACCTACAGAAGAGTTCTTGGTTTGCCAAGATAAGTTTCCTTGCAATCTTCGTTGCTGTGGCCTACTTAGCCACCTCAATCTATACCGAGAACTTCTATGAAGGCAGCTTCCTCGAGAAGAGAATGGAGATCGATATCGAGGATGATACCAGAAGCGCATTGTTAGAGGATGCCTTCATAACAGGTATTAAGCACCCAATATTCGGAGTTGGTCCGGGTAATATGGTACTCTACTCCAACGATGGACACTTCTCTCATAACTCCTTCCTTGAGTTATTTGCCACCTCGGGAATCTTCGGCACCATACTCTTCGTGATGATGATCTGGAGTTTCCTGCGAACACAGATACAGCGCTATCGCACCACCCGCAACAAGATGTTCCAATATCTGACCATCACTATTTTCTTCTGGGCTGTATACAACAACCTCTACGTATTCTACTCGGGAATATGGCTCATAGCCTTCTTCTTCCTACTTTGTGGATATAGCGATATGCTCTACCGCAGCGAAATGAAGAGGCTGAGTGTAACCAACGACTATATCGAATAGGATGAAACGGCGACTATATCTCTTTACCGCGACCTACCCCTTCGAGGCGACCGAGCCGTTTTTGGAGGATGAGATTGGCTATTTGTGTCACGAGTTTGATCAAGTGGTCATCACGCCTCTCTATGGCTCTCGTCTTTCGCGTCAGGTTCCAGACAATTGCGTGGTAAACACCCCTATACTCTCCCCTTCGAAGGTCAAGCAATGTCTGGCTGCACTGCTCCCCGGTAGAGCTTTCAAGCACTACGCCAAAGAGTTCTTTGCAAAGAGGGTTTGGAGTTCGGCGCAAAGGTTGAAGTGTTGGCTTATAAGCTACATCCACACTTGCAATATCATACACTCACGATGTGTTCAGAGTATTCTCAAGGATGCTACCGCCCACGACACCCTCTACTTCTATTGGGGCAAGGGCAGTAACGTTCTACCTCTTCTCTATCCCGGGGAGTATACCTCCGTATGTCGTTTTCACGGAGAGTGGGATCTCTGGGAGGAGTCTTGCGGAGATTACGCGCCACTGCGTAAGGCTATTGCCGAAAAGTTGGATTTGGCTGTCTTTATATCCGAGCGTGGTGAGAAATATTACAACGAAAAGTATCCGTGTAACCCGACGGCAGTATCTCGACTCGGGGCTCGAGATTGTGGTCTTGCCAACCGCAGCAGTGACGGCACGTTGAGAATTCTATCCTGCTCGAGTGTCTATCCATTGAAGCGTGTTCCGCTGATTTTGGAGGCTGTAAAGCAGATCGAGGATCGTAATGTAGAGTGGACTCACATAGGTGCAGGCGCAGATTTCGATACTCTCAAAAGCCTTGCCGACCAAAGCAAAACTACCCATCTGACCATCAACCTTATGGGGCAGATGAGTCACGATGATGTGATGGAGTACTACCGCAACCACTGCGTAGATCTCTTCATTATCCTGAGCACAAATGAGGGTATCCCCGTAACCATTATGGAGGCTATATCGTTCGGTGTTCCCGTGGTGGCAACCAATGTAGGTAGCACCAGCGAGATTGTAAATGACCAGACGGGCACGCTCCTTGCTGCAGATCCCTCAATCCAGGAGATCACCTCTGCCATCGAGCAGACCACGACCAAGCCCACCAATCCACGAGCTTTTTGGGCGCAATATTACAACGCCGAGAGTAACTACTCGGCATTTGCACGTTTAATCAAATCGACCGAGCAACGATGAAACATATCTGCTTTTTGACAGGACTATATGGTCGCCGTGATCCCCTTATCGTTGAACGACAAGGGCGCTCGCTCGCCGCTGATGGCTACCGTGTAAGCTACATCGTTTGTGATAGGGAGAGCGATGAGCAGATTTACGGCATAGAGATTTCGAGTTGTGGTTTTATCCCCGCCAACCGAGCTGATCGTATGCGCCACTCGTCAAAGCACCTCTACCGCAAGGCAATGGAGATTGACGCCGACATCTACCAGATATCCGAGCCGGAGTTGATTGGCCTTGGCCTGAAGCTCAAACGTAGAGGCAAGAAGATTGTCTTTAACCTGCGCGAGGACTACATCTCGAACGTATTTGAGAAGAGCTACATTCCCAAGCCCTTGAGATGGTTGGTATCGCTCTTCACCAAGCTGAGTTTCAAGCGTCACCTACCCAAGTACGATGCGGTATTTTCGGTTACAGACGATATCTCGGAGAAGATTATAGCACTGGGGGTTGATTGTCAGACTGTGCGCAACTTCCCTCTGATTAACCCTCAACACGAACTCTCGGCAGAGGAGTACCTCTCACGCAGAAACTATCTGCTCTACTACGGCACGGTTTATCGCGTGAGTTGTCAGACGCAGGTATTCGATGCATTGAGCGAAATTGACGATATAACCTACCGTATTGCCGGCCCCTGCGAGAGCGACTTTTCGCAACACCCTTATTGGAGCCGCGTAGTCTGGAGCGGTGCCTTCACTAAGGCCGAGCTGGAGGAACTCTACCGCAACGCCACTATCAGCAACGTCTTGCGTGACTTTAACGCTATAGGTCTGCCCAACGGATCGTACGGCATACTGAAGATGTTTGAGAGTATGGAGGCGGGACTACCGATCCTCTGCTCAGATGTTAAGATCAACCGCGAGATTATCCAACAATATGGTTGCGGTATATGCGTAGACCCCTACAACGTCAAGGCTATAGGCCAAGCTATTCGCTACCTCTGCACTCACCGCGAGGAGGCTTACAATATGGGGCAACGTGGTCGTAAAGCAGTCAAAGAGCGCTTTAATTGGGAGCGTGAGTATGTAACATACAAAGAGATCATTGAACTGTAATGAAGATAGAGAGATACAACCTAAAAAAGATATCAGACTCGAGAGGAGCGCTCTCGTTTGTCGAGAACGGAGCACCGCTACCCTTCACGATTGGTCGCACCATCTGTATCCACTCGGAGCAGAGTAAGCAGATATCATTAGAGAATCTGTCGGTAGTGGGCAAAGCCTTTGTTATAGCGCTCTCTGGCAGCTGTAAAATCTGCGCAACCACCCAGAGCGAGAGCCAGCAGCTGCAGCTCACAACCCCCGATTGTGGAGCCTTGATCGCAGAGGCTTACGCATCCTGCGAATTATCCCTGAGCGAAGATTCGGCAGTTGTGCTGCTTGCAGAGGCCGATAGCGAAAGTTCCTCGTCGGAGATAGTAACAAATGGAGAAAACTCAAGTGTCGAGCAGTGCCGCATCCTAAAGTTCAACCACGGCGACAATGGCATAAGCCTAACTAACGGTGTCGATATACCTTTCAATATCAAGAGAGCCTACTATCTCTATGATGTACCCGCCTCTCAGGTGCGAGGTGCACACGCCCACAAGGAGCTATATCAGCTCATCATTCCGCTCAACGGATCATTTGATGTGGTACTCGACGACGGCCACAACAAACGCCGCTTCACCCTCTCAAAGCAAGATGAGGCACTACTCGTAGTGCCGGGTCTGTGGCGTGACTTGGAGAACTTCTCATCCACCAACACAGTTTGTCTTGTGTTGGCCTCGATGCTTTACTCCGAGCAGGATTACATACGCAATTACCAAGATTTTTTACAATTCAAACTAAGATAACAATGATTCACCCACTATCCGATGTACAGAGCAACAACATCGGCGAAACGAGCAACATCTGGCAGTTCTGCGTTGTACTGCCCAAGGCCGTGATTGGTAACGGCTGCAATATTTGCGCTAATGTACTCATCGAAAACGATGTCCGCATAGGTGATAATGTCACCGTCAAGTCGGGTGTGCAGTTATGGGACGGGGTCACGTTGGAGGACAACGTTTTCATCGGCCCTAATGCCACCTTTACCAACGATCTTAATCCTCGCTCGAAGATGCACGACAAGGAGTTCCTTCGCACAAAAGTCGGCAAGGGAGCATCCATCGGAGCCAACGCCACCATCGTATGCGGTGTAACCATTGGCGAGTGGGCTATGGTTGGCGCAGGCAGTGTAGTAACTAAGGATATAGCAGCTCACGAGCTCTGGTACGGCAACCCCGCATCACATCGCGGATATGTCACCCGTGATGGCGTAGTGCTGGATCTCAACAAACAAGACAAAGATGGAAATACCTACCAATTATGATAAAATTTCTTAACCTTCAGAAAATTACGGCTAAATATGCCGACGAAATACACGAGGCAGTATTGCGTGTAGTGGATTCGGGATGGTACCTGCAGGGTGCCGAGAACGAGCGTTTTGAGCGCAACTTTGCACAATATATCGGCACAGAACACGCCATAGGTTGCGCCAACGGACTGGATGCTCTGATTTGGATCTTCCGTGCCTACATCGAAATGGGTGTAATGCAGCCGGGCGACGAGGTTATCGTTCCCGCCAACACCTACATCGCAACCATTCTTGCCATCACCGAGAATGGACTCACCCCCGTATTGGTCGAGCCTCGTCTGAGCGACTATCAGATTGATGATTCGCTCATCGAGAGCGCAATCACCGAGCGCACAAAGGCTATCTGCATCGTTCACCTCTACGGACAGTGCGCCTACACCGAGCAAATCAGCGAGTTGTGCAAAAAGTACAACCTCAAACTCGTCGAGGACAACGCACAGGCTCACGGCTGCCTCTACCACGGCCGCAAGACCGGATCGTTGGGTGATGCTGCCGGACACTCGTTCTACCCCGGCAAAAACCTCGGTGCATTTGGCGATGCTGGAGCTGTAACCACCTCTGATAAAGCTCTGGCCGATACCATTCGCGCTTTGGCAAACTACGGTTCAAGCAAGAAGTATGTATTTGAGTATACGGGTCGTAACAGCCGTTTAGATGAGATTCAAGCAGCAATTCTGGATGTAAAGTTGCGCCACCTCGACGAGGATGTTGCTCTACGTCAAAGTGTTGCTCAACGCTACTGCGCCGAGATTACCAATCCCAAGATTATCGTACCCTCGATTAGCGACTGGAAAGCGCACGCATTCCACCTATTCCCCGTACGTTGTGCCGAGCGCGACCGTTTGCAGCAATATCTGAGCGAGCAGGGTATTCAGACTATCATCCACTACCCCATTCCACCCCACAAGCAGGAGTGTTACCGCCAGATGAATCACCTCTCCCTCCCCGTGACCGAGCAGATTCACAACGAGGAGTTGAGTCTACCCATCAGCCCCGTGATGAGCGAAGAGGAGATCTCGGCAGTTATCAATGCCGTAAACAAGTTTGAATAGAACATAGAGTCTATCCCCACACTGATAATACCTACCCAATGACAGAACGCAAAGCAACGATATGGTTGGTCAATAAGGATGCCGCTCCCATAAAGGAGTACGGTACCCACCTGCGCACCATCAAGCAGGCGCACTACCTCCAAGAGTTGGGCTACGATGTAAAGATCATCTGCTCGGCAAGGGTCTACAACAGCGACATCAACCATCTTGAGGGAAAGAAGGATCTCTGCATCGAGGAGATGCACGATGGTGTACACTTCGTGTTTGTTCGCTCGGCAAACTATGGCAATAGCATTGTCAAACGTGCCGTAGCCTACCTCCGCTTCGCTCTCCGCCTGCGCAGAGTCGCCACCCGCATCGGCAAACCTAACATTATCGTTCACACTTCACGTATCCCATTCGATGCGCCCGTATACTGCTTCGCAAAGCGTTGCAAGGCTCGATATATACTCGATATTACCGACCTCTGGCCTATGGAGTTCGAGCATTTCGGCCTACTTAAGGCAAAGAGTCCGATACTTCGACTCTTCTACCGCATCGAGCGCAGCCTCTACTCTAAAGCCGACCACGTCGTAATGTCGATGGAGGGTTGCCACGCCTACATCACCGACCATAAGTGGGATAAGGAAAACGGAGGCCCTATAGATCTGAATAAGGTACATTATATAAATAATGGTATAGACCTCGATGAGTTCGACCGCAACGCCAAAGAGTATTCTATTGACGATAGCGATCTCAATAACCCCGATATAACGAAGGTTATCTATCTGGGTAGCGTGCGCAAGGCCAACAACGTAGGCTCACTCATCGATGCTGCAAAGCACCTTATGAGCAATCCCGACCTGCGAATATTCATCTATGGCGACGGCCCGGAGCGTGAGGCCCTTGAGCAGCGATGTCTTAAGGAGGGATTCTGTAACGTACTCTTCAAACAGAGATGGATTGAGCCGCAGTATGTACCCTATGTATTGCATCAGGCAGACATCAATATTCTCAACTATGCGCAGGGTTGGGCTCCTTATGGCGGCAGTATGAACAAAATGTTCATCTCCTTCGCTGCCGGCAAGCCTATTGTATGCAATGCAGGTATGCCCTACAGCCCTATTCGCGACTACAACCTCGGCATAGATCAAGCTTTTGCCGATGGTAGAGAGTATGCTGATGCTATCCTCAAGGCGTCTAATCTCTCGCATAAGGAGAGGGAAGAGATTCACTCCAAGTGCCGCAAAGTAGCCGAAGAGTACCACATACCCAATCAGAATCGAAAACTCGTAACCCTCTGTGAATTATAATAAAAAATGAATAAAATTTCGAATATACTATGCTCGGCACTGCGCTCGGCACTCTCGGGGGCCGAGATCTGCGTGGAGGAGTACGCCTCACTCTCAGCACAGGAGTGGGGAGAACTCTTCAAGCTCGCAGCACGTCAGGGCGTTCTGGCTATCACCTACGATGTAATCTCAAAACTGCCGCGTGAGGTGCAGCCACCACGTGATCTCAATATCCGCTGGGCAATCTGCTCTGAGAGAATCGAGGAGCGCTACCGCACCCAATTTGAAGATGCGTCAGCTCTGGCCGAGCTATGGAGCAAGGAGGGGATTCGCACCCTTGTACTGAAGGGTTTTGCTCTCAGCCAATACTACCCCATCCCTTCGCATCGTGAGTGTGGCGACTTCGACTGCTACCTCTTCGATAGATACGAGCAGGGCAACCTTGCAGCCGAGAGAGCCGGAGCAAAGGTTAATCGCGAATGGTACAAGCACTCGCAGATACGATTCCGTCGTACGATGGCCGAGAATCACCTCTACTTTGTCACTACTCGCAAGGGCAGCAGCGCCAAGGCCCTCAACCGCGACCTCACGGAGATAATTGGCCAAGATTTGAAGCTATTGCCTAATTCGAAAATCGAGATTCCTTCGGCGGCATTCACCGCTCTATTTGTTACCTATCACTCATTTACCCACTTCGATAGCGAGGGTATAACTCTGCGTCACATCTGCGACTGGATCTGCTTTATGAAAGCCGAGGAGCAAAACTTTGATTGGGAGGTGTTCTACGCCCTGTGTCGCCACTACCACTTCGACCGCTTTGTCGATGTGAGCAACGCCATAGCTGCTCAATATTTAGGATTCGAGCCACAGAACCCATCAATCGTGAAAGAGAGTCCATATACCGAGCGTGTCTTAGAGGATATCCTCTGGGGCGATGCGAAGATCTACAACAAGGGCAAAGGCAAGTGGTATAACCGCTTCAAACTTATATCCAACATATACGCTTATAGTTGGAAGTACCGCGACATCGCACAATCGAGTGCAATGCGTTACTTGTGGGATTTGGTCGTGGGATTCATTACTAAACGAGATAAACATTAAAAAAACAACCTAAGATACAACTATTATGAAAGGCATCGTTTTAGCAGGAGGTAGCGGCACAAGGCTCCATCCTATAACTAAAGGTATTAGCAAACAACTGCTGCCTATCTACGACAAACCTATGGTCTACTACCCCATATCGACCCTGATGTTGGCCGGTATTAGAGATATTTTGATCATCTCAACCCCAGTAGACCTCCCAATGTTTAAGCAGCTGCTGGGCGACGGCTCGGCCTTTGGCGTAAGATTTGAGTATGCCGAGCAACCCTCTCCCGATGGCCTGGCACAAGCCTTTATTATCGGCGAGGAGTTTATCGGAGATGATAGTGTTTGTATGGTTCTTGGCGATAATATCTTCTACGGTCAGGGCTTCACACAGATGTTACAAGAGGCTGTAACCAACGCCGAGAAGGAGAACAAAGCTACCATATTCGGTTATTGGGTACCCGACCCCGAGCGTTTCGGTGTGGCCGAGTTTGACCAGGCTGGCAATGTTCTCTCCATCGAGGAGAAACCCGAGGCTCCGAAGTCGAACTATGCCGTTGTAGGCCTGTACTTCTACCCCAACAAGGTGGTGGAAGTTGCCAAGAAGATTAAGCCCTCGGCTCGTGGCGAGTTGGAGATCACATCTGTCAATCAGGAGTTCCTAAATGATTCGCAACTGAAACTCCAGACCTTAGGTCGTGGTTTTGCGTGGCTCGACACGGGCACCCTCGACTCGCTCTACGAGGCGGCAACCTTCGTGCAGGTGGTGCAGAATCGTCAGGGATTGAAGATATCGTGCCTGGAGGAGATTGCCCTACGCAAGGGTTGGATCACCAAGGAGCAGTTGCTCAAGGTGGCTGAACCTATGAAGAAAAACGAGTATGGACAATATTTACTGCGATTGGCAAAATAGTAGCATTATGAAGCGTAATATCCTTATCACCGGAGGTGCCGGTTTTATCGGCTCGCACGTTGTAAGACTCTTTGTGCGCAAATACCCCGACTACCGCATTATCAATCTCGATGCGCTCACCTATGCCGGCAATCTTGCCAATCTCAAAGATATCGAGGGGGAGCCCAACTACTACTTCGAGCGATGCGATATCTGCGACTTCGAGGCTGTGCGCGAGATTTTCCGCAAATATGAGGTTGATGGCGTAATCCATCTGGCAGCCGAGAGCCACGTCGATCGTTCGATCAAGGATCCCTTCACCTTTGCCCGTACAAATGTTATGGGTACACTCTCGCTGCTGCAGGCAGCCAAAGAGGCGTGGAGTGGATCTTGGAATGGAAAACTCTTCTATCACATCTCAACTGATGAGGTCTATGGTGCATTGGAGCTGACCCATCCCGAGGGTATCGAGCCTCCGTTCACAACCTCAGCCTCGTCGGGTGAGCACCACTTGGCCTATGGCGAGGAGTTTTTCTACGAGAGTACTAAGTATAATCCTCACTCGCCATATTCGGCATCGAAGGCATCGAGCGACCACTTTGTGCGTGCATTCCACGACACCTATGGTATGCCGACAATCGTGACCAACTGCTCGAACAATTATGGTCCATACCAATTCCCCGAGAAGCTTATTCCGCTCTTTATCAACAATATCCGTCACCGTAAGCCTCTACCCGTCTACGGTAAGGGAGAGAATGTACGCGATTGGCTCTATGTCGAGGATCACGCAAGGGCAATCGATCTTATCTTCCACGAGGGTAAGGTGGCCGAGACCTACAATATCGGTGGTTTTAACGAGTGGAAGAACATCGACCTTATCCGAGTGATCATCAAGACCGTTGATAGGCTTCTGGGCGACCCCGAGGGATCGAGCGAGGAGTTAATAACCTTCGTTACCGACCGTGCAGGGCACGATTTGCGCTACGCCATCGACTCAACTAAACTCCAAAAGGAGCTCGGTTGGGAGCCCTCTCTCCAATTCGAGGAGGGAATCGAAAAGACTGTTCGCTGGTATCTGGACAATCAGGAGTGGATGGATAACATCACATCCGGCGAGTACGAGAAGTACTACGAAGAGATGTACAGCAAGAGATAGCGTTCAACACCACATATCTAAAAAGCAACAGGGCTGCCCTACAATCTCGTTAGGCAGCCCTGTTCGTTTCTGTATCAGTCGTTACTCACACATCTCGAAAATCTTCTCGACATCGGC
>JAGBVQ010000185.1 GCA_017630245.1 Alistipes sp.
ATGGTTAATACAACAATTGCGACCCAAATTTACGCAAAAATATCGTTCAAAACAACTCAAAGTCAAAAAAAAATTATCGAACAGCTCTCAGAATATATTTCCGGAGAGGATTTTTCGCGTTTTTTCATTCTGAACGGATACGCCGGAACGGGCAAGACAACTGTTGTTGCAGCGCTTGTTGCAGCGCTTAAATCATTCGGTATCAAGTCGATACTATTAGCCCCTACAGGTCGCGCCGCCAAAGTTCTATCGCGCTACTGCAACGAAAAGGCCCAAACCATCCACAAACACATCTACCGCCAACGCACAAACGCTTCATACGAGTCGACCTTCTCGCTCAACCTAAACCGCGAACGCGACACTGTATTCATTGTCGATGAGGCTTCTATGCTCTCAAACGGATCTTCGGCCGCCGACACTCTCTTCGGTAGTGGCTCGCTACTCGAGGATCTGATCAAGTATGTACGATCGGGACAAAGGTGTCGTCTGATCCTGGTTGGCGACAGCGCACAGCTACCGCCCGTAGGTGCCGACCACAGCCCGGCCCTAGATCCTACGGAGCTGCTACCCTATGGCGAAGTTGAGTATGCATCGATGGATGACGTGGTGCGACAGGAGTGCAACTCGGGCATACTTTTCAACGCCACGATGGTTCGTTGTATGCTCGAAAACGGCCTCTACGAGATACCCCATTTCGACCTAAGCTATCCCGACTTTGAGGCGATCGAAGGGGGCGAGTTGCTCGAAAAATTGCAGGAGTGCTACGACCGTTATGGCAGGGACGAGACCATCGTTATAACCCGCTCAAATAAGCGAGCAAATCGCTACAATGAAGGCATCAGGCGCAACGTAACCTGTGCCGAAGAGGAGATCGAAAGTGGTGATATGCTGATGGTTGTAAAGAATAACTACCACTTCACCGAGCGTATCAAGGATTGTCCCATAAGCTTCATTGCCAACGGCGATATTGCCCAGCTGAAGCGACTGCGCCGATTTGAGGAGTTGTATGGTTTCCGCTTTGCGAATGCGGTGCTCACATTCCCCGACTATGACGACACGGAGATCGAGTGCAAGATTATGCTCGACACCATCTCCTCCGAGTCACCCTCGCTCACTCGCGAAGAGAGCAGCCGCCTCTTCTACGAGGTCGAGAAGGATTACCTCGATATCCGCAGCAAGATAAAGCGTTTCCAGGAGATTCGCGAAAATCCCCACTACAACGCACTGCAGATTAAGTTCTCGTACGCCGTAACCTGCCATAAGGCTCAGGGCGGACAGTGGAAAGCCGTTTTTGTCGACAGATGCCTCTTTGGCGACGAGCCGATGACACGCGATATGATGCGTTGGCTCTACACGGCTCTGACCCGTGCAACCGAAAAACTGTATCTAGTCAATTTCGATGAAAGATTTTTCGATTGATGAGGCTTTTTATCTCTAATTTTTGTACTTTTGTTCTCTAATCAATTACATTGACTGTGGCAAAAACGACGAAACCTCAAAAGAAGAAAGAGACGCCTTTGATGGATCAATACAACGCATTCAAGGCGAAATATCCCGATGCGATACTTCTGTTCCGCGTGGGCGACTTCTACGAAACCTTCGGCTCCGACGCCATCAAGGCGAGCAGCATCCTGGGTATCACCCTCACACGCCGTGCAAATGGCTCTGCCTCACACGTTGAGTTGGCAGGTTTTCCCCACCACGCCATCGACACCTATCTGCCTAAGTTGGTCAGAGCGGGCGAGCGAGTGGCTATCTGTGAGCAGTTGGAGGACCCGAAGCTGGCAAAGGGAATCGTTAAGCGTGGCGTTATCGAGTTGGTAACACCGGGCGTTGTTTTGGGCGACACGAATATGCTCGCCACCAAGGAGAACTCCTATCTTGCCTCGGTCTATTTCGGCAAAAACGCCACGGGCGTAGCCTTCCTCGACATCTCGACAGGCGAGTTCTACGTTGCCGAGGGCAACGACCAATATGTCGACAAACTCATTTCAAATCTCGCACCCAAGGAGGTTATCTACCAGCGAGGCTATGAGGATCGTTTTGCCGCCTCGTTCGGAAATCGTCTCTACACCTACCGACTCGAAGAGTGGGTATTCTCGCAGGATATCAACCGCGAGAAGTTGTGCCGACAGTTTAACACCAAGAATCTCAAGGGTTTCGGCGTAGAGCAGATGGGATGCGGTATTGCTGCCGCGGGAGCCATCCTCTATTACCTCGAATTTACCGAACACCGCAACATTGCTCACATATCCTCAATTTCGCGTATCGATTGCGACGACTTTGTTTGGATCGACAAGTTCACGATTCGCAACCTCGAGCTCTTCTCCTCGAACGGAGATAGAACGGGTAGCTGTTTCGCCGATGTTATCGACCGCACGCAGACCCCGATGGGCGGCCGTCTGCTACGTCGTTGGATCGCTATGCCGATTAAGGATATTGCCCGTCTGAATCGTCGCCAGGAGGTTGTGGAGTATCTGGTCGAGAATCCCGACTTCAAGGAGGCTATGGGCGAGTGCATAATGGGCATTGGCGACATCGAGCGCATCGCTTCGCGCATCGCATCGCTGAGGGTCACTCCGCGCGAACTTGTGCAACTTAAAAACTCACTCGCTTCGCTTGAGACGCTGAAGGCGATGTTCGAGTCGTCGGATAGTGATGTTATGCACGAGCTGGCCGGCCGTATAGATACTCTGGAGCAGATTCGCAAACGTCTCGAAAACGAGATCTACCCCGATCCGGCAAACAACCAGATCCAGAAGGGCGGAATCATCGCCGACGGCGTGAATGCCGAGTTGGATGATCTGCGCCGCATTGCCCGAAACGGTAAGAGCGTATTGGCCCAGATTCAACAGCGCGAGATCGATGCTACGGGTATCACCTCACTCAAGATTGGCTACAACAACGTCTTCGGATACTATATCGAGGTACGCAACACCCACAAAGATAAGGTCCCCGAAGAGTGGATCCGAAAGCAGACGCTGACAGGCGCCGAGCGCTATATCACAGCCGAGCTTAAGGAGTACGAAGAGAAGATTCTCGGCGCCGAAGAGAAGATTTTATTCATTGAGGCTCAGATCTATAACGAGATTATTTCGTTCATTTCGTCCTACCTGCGCGAACTGCAGGCCGATGCCCACATTGTGGCTCACTCGGACTGTCTGCACTCGTTTGCGACTATGGCCATCGAGCGTCGCTACGTTCGACCCTCACTTGACGAAGGCAAACGCCTCGAGATCAAGGCTGGTCGTCACCCCGTAATTGAGACGCTTATGCCTGTGGGCGAGTCCTACATCCCCAACGACATCACGCTCGACAATGACGAGCAGCAGATTATTATGATCACCGGCCCCAATATGTCGGGTAAGTCGGCACTGCTACGCCAAACGGCACTCATCATTTTGATGGCACAGATGGGATCGTTCGTGCCGGCCAAGTCGGCAAAGATCGGCATTGTAGACAAGATCTTCACCCGTGTGGGAGCCTCGGATAACATCTCACAGGGCGAATCGACCTTTATGGTCGAGATGCTCGAGTCGGCATCGATTCTCAACAACATCTCCGACCGCAGCATCGTACTGCTCGACGAGATTGGTCGAGGAACGAGCACCTATGACGGAATCTCGATCGCGTGGGCTATGGTCGAGTATCTGCACAACCACCCCACTGCTCGTGCCAAGACCCTCTTTGCTACCCACTATCACGAGCTTAACGAGATGGAGCAGATGTGCCCGAGAGTGAAGAACTACCACGTCTCGGTCAAGGAGTTGGACAACACGATAGTCTTCCTTCGCAAACTCGAAAGAGGCGGTACGGAGCACTCCTTTGGTATCCACGTTGCGCGTATGGCGGGTATGCCTCAGGGCGTTGTGTCGCGTGCCGGCGAGATTCTGCACAATCTGGAGCAGGTCTACGGAACCAACGAAATCGTTCCAAGCAAGAGTCCCAAAGACCGTAAGAAGCGACCCTCAGTTGCTGACGCCGACAGCCAGATGGGCACGGGTGCTATGCAGCTGACAATGTTCCAATTAGACGACCCCGTATTGGTACAGATTCGCGACCAGATTAAGGGCCTTGACATCAACTCACTGACTCCGCTTGAGGCACTCAATAAGCTGAACGAGATCAAGAAGATTGCAGGAATCTAATCTAGGCAGACCCTGCATACAAAAAAAATGGTGTTCGAAATCTCGAACACCATTTTTTATATTCGTAACAACGCTTAGCGAATCTCTACGAAGTTTGTATTCTTAGACTCTGCAGGACGCTTCAGAGCGTATACCGAAGTGGTAGTAAACGCATCTACCACACCGCTCCAGTCACAGCTAACCTCGTGACCGTTTCCTGTAGTCATATTAAGACGAACAGCATAGTTGTTGCCACCAAGTCCGCGAATCTGAACAGAACCATCTACGAGAACATCGCTCTCGGTGGTCATATCGGGATATACACGCTCGATATACGAACCGAGGGCAATGCCACCCCAGAACTTACCGGGATAGAATACACCCGGCTCCTTAACCATAGTGCTACCATTCATAGTACCCGGTCTGTAGTCGCCAGCGATGTCTGTACCCGCCTCAGTGTAGAGGTCGAGCATAACCATATGACCCGGAGCTGCGGGATGTGTACCATCAGCCGAAACCTCAGTATCGAACAGACGCAAAACGTACGAATCAACGCCCTCTGCAACACCAGGATATGCGTCCACAGTCGCCTTAACGGGGTTTATGTTGATATCATCGTTCATACCGGGCTCCCAAGGCTCATCATCGCTCTGATCCTCAAATACGATGGGACCATCATACTTAAAGTTGAGCTCTACCTCCTCATCATCGATAATGGTTGTGAAGGTTGCCTCAATCAGATAACCGCCGGTCTTGTTGTACGAAACATTTACTGTTCCACCAACGAACTGGCGATCCTTAATGCGGAACTGGCTACCAACCTGCTCAATGTTCTGAGTCGCAATGGTGTACTGGTCGTAGACGATATACATATCGCGCTTGTTGCTGAATGTATACTCGCCCTCGGGGATCACGGCTCTCGAAGTATCCTCCGAAGCCTCTGCCCACAAGTCGAGGAAGAGCAACCAACCGCCAACCTCCATCGGCACCTCGTAGCCGGTCTGAACACTCTGACCAACTGCGCAGTTACCCAATGTAAAGTAGTAGTCTGCGTGCTCCTCGCCCTGGAAATCCCAAACCTTACCCAGGTAGTAGCCGTTGACCTGGCGGTCAAGGACGATTACGTCGTCCTTGCCACCATTGTCATCGTTATTGTTATTCTCGCACGAGGGCAACGCAATGATTGCCACAGATGCAAGAAGAGCAAAAATAACTTTCTTAATCATTATTATCGTATAAATCTAATGGTTGAGAAATTACTGCTTGGGCTGCGAAATCTTAAGCGACTTGTTAAGGTCGGTGAAAGTTGTATCGTTCGGATCCTCGTAGTACTTGAAGTAGATGTAATCCGACTTAGTGCCTGTAGTCTCGTTTGTAGTAGTTGTGAAGGTTACGGTGTGAGCCTCCTTGTCGTGAACAATCGACTCCTTAACGATTACCGAGTACGAGCTACCGGTCGAAGGCTCGATAAGCAACAGACCCTTATCCGAAAGGTTGTTGGGAACATACTTGAAGGTGTAAGTACCAGCAGTCGGCAATACGGTCAGCTGCAGGGTACCGAACGACGAAGTCTCCAACTTAGCGTTAGGATCATCGCAAGTGAACGAGATACCCGGCTGGTCGTTAATCAAAGTTACAGCCACCTTGGTGAGCGCCGAAATAGCAACCTTCTCAGTCTCGTCGATTGCATAAACATAGATGTATGCATTCCAACCATAAGTATCCGAAACCGAGCTTACGGGGATCTTGAGATCGGCCTGTGCGCCGGTCTTAACAACCTTGCTGTAGCCTGTGAGAGTCTTCTCAACGAGGGTCATATCGCTACCATTGTAGGTGTAGCCATTGAAAGTATACTCCGAAACACCACCAACGATGTACTTCACATTCGGGTTCGAAGGAGTGATATCAACAACTACGTTGTCGTAGTGCAACTCCTTAACGGTTACGAAGAACTGATACTGCTCAGCTGCGGGGTTACCTGCCTGCATTACAGTCAACGTAGCAGCCTCGTCAGCATACTCATACGAGAAGGTGATAGTTGCCTGACGGGGAGCTGCATAAGGATTCTGATCATACTCGAAAGCGATCTTGTCGTTTACGATGTTGATATTCCTGATCCAAGTAGCCTTAGTCGAAGCAGTTGCCTTGATGCCCTCGATAGCGTTCTCTACATTGAAAGTAGTACCGTTGCTACCAGCATCCGACGAAACCTCGATAGACTCCTTTGCAAGAGTAATTACGGGTTTGGGCAAGAGGGGAACCTTTACGAGCGATACGGGAGTAGTAAGCGCAACCGAAGCCTTATCGGTAGCCTCACCTACGTTGATACCAGCTACGATAACATAGGGAATCTCGTCAGCATCGTAGAGAACCCACGACCACTCGTTCGAACCCTCTATATCCTCTGCACGGGGATAGTCACCTGTTACGAAGCTATCCATATTGGCAGTGCCCCAGAAGGGGAACAACCAAGTACCAGCCTGCGAAACAGCATAAGCTGCAGCCTTCTCCTCGGGAGTGTTACCCTCGTAAGAGTTGAGGCTCGAAGAGGTGCAAGCCTTGTACATATAGGTAATGTTCTTGTCCTTGGGAGTGATGGTTACATAAGCCGACGAAGGAGTGATGTTCGAGAACTCAACCTCGAAAGCCTTCTCTGCGGGGAGAGCACCGAGCTGCTTGATAGTAACTGCGAGAGTCTCGCCAGCATAAGCAAGAGTCATCACAGCCTCACGAGCCTCAGTAGCGGTGTTAGCATCAACAACAAACTCAACAGCAGTAGCTGTTACGTTGATGTCGTGAATCCAAGCATTCTCCTCAGCAACAGTAGCAGTCAAAGTAGCGCCCTCAACAGCGATTACGCTATATGCGAACGATACGTTACCACCAGCAGCTGCAACCTGAGCGGGAGCAGTAGCCTTGATGCTCTGACCCTTAGCCTGCGAGATAGTAACCTCTACAGACTTAGCGGTAGCATAGCTGAGTGTCATAGTTGTCTCACGAGCAGCACCCTCGTTAGCGTCAACAACAAACTCAACTGCAGTGTCCGAAACAACAATGTGGTGTACCCACGCAACATCTACGGGAACAGCTGCCTCAACAACCTGATCTACTACGGGATTAGCAACCGAGTAGGTGATGGCGAAAGTACCTCCGGCAGCGCTTACCTCCGAGATCTCGCCTACTGTCAATACCGGAGCATCAGTCGCCGGGCCATCAGGCTGACAGCTTACACCTGCAACCAAAGCAATTGCTGCAAGTGCAACGAATTTAAAAAAGTTCTTCATAATTGTAATAAAATTAAAATAGTTAAAAAAATAGTTTGTACCTGTAACTCATTAACCTATAGCACATTTGCACCTCCTCGCCTATGCGCAGGCGTACAAATAGATACTTTGAGGCGCAAATTTATAAAAATACTTAAAATATACGCAACATTATGAGCAGAAAAAATAGGGAAAATCTCTCAAGAATAATTTTTTAACAATTTATTTTTGGGGATTAGAAAAAAGGTTGTATATTTGCACCGCTCAATCCGCGAGGATGAGGGTTTGGTGAGATGGGTGAGTGGCTGAAACCACCAGTTTGCTAAACTGACGTACGGGCAAC
>JAGBVQ010000186.1 GCA_017630245.1 Alistipes sp.
AAGAAGGGTCTTAATCTCATAAGCTAACAGTTTAATGGGGTTAAAAACTCTGGTTGTCGATTCCTTTCGAAAGAACTCGTTTGCAATATAGCAATAAATCTCGGAAAATGCAATTTTTTAGTACAGAAAATTATCGAAGAGCAGGATTACACCTTATACAACTAGCAACGGTCCCAATATTTATAATAGAGAGCTTTTGTTAGCCCCTAAATAATTAACCGCTACTCCTCAACCTCGTAGGGCAGGAAGCCGAACTCCTCAACAGCTCTCTTTTGCGAGAAGCAGAAGAAGGTCACATCGGCCGTTGTGCAGATCTCGCCATCGCACTTAAGCTCAACATCCATAAAGACAAATGTACGCTTAACCTCACGAACACGAGCTCTGATCTCGACCTTATGTTCCGCACCCGTTGCAACGGGCTTGCGGTACTTCAGACTAAGCGAAGTGGTCATTCCCGTAGTTTGGAATTTACGCATAATAACCCAGCCCGCAGTCTCATCGATAAGCGTCGCCTGGATACCGCCGTGAAGCGTACCAACCCAACTCTCATAGTTAGGATCGGGACTCCACAAGCAGACAATATCGTCGCCATCCTCCCAGAACTCCATCTTTAGGCCGTAGGGATTATGTGGCGCACAAGCAAAGCAGTTATAGCCTTCGGCCTCGTGTCCTATATTGGGGTTTATGATCTTCTTCATATCTTGTTACATTGTTTGACTTACGACATACTCCACAAAGCCCACTTCGGTAGAGTCCTTGATCAGCACTCTCTTCTCGGCATCAAGCAGATAGAGCGCCGGAATCGCCTTCAGATCGTAGAGGTTCTTGTTACGGATAACCGTTCCCTTATCGTAGCCATTTATCCAATTCGAGGGGATATGCTCACGATAGGCGTGCCACTCATCAAGCAACTCGTCGGGATAGAGCGCCAGGACCTTAATCTCACCTCGGTTAATCATATCGGTAAGCAGTTGCGAAGCACTAATCTCCTCGCGGATAGTCTTACACATCGAGCAGCCGGGGTTATTAAAGAATATAAGTGTATACTTTGCCTTAATTCCGTAGAGCGTACCCGAATGTCCCGAGGCTACCGTATAACGGAAATCGTTGGCTTTGTGGCCGATACGATTCTGCAGAGCAAGGTTAAGATTATACTGCGGCGAGAGTTTCTCATACTTATCGAGCCACTCACTATCAACCTGTGCCTGCAGCACAGGGATATAGAGTTCATCGCTACGCAGAGGCGAATTGGGGTCATAGAGCACCTGATCGGCCAACATCGCAAAGTAGCGCAACGAGTGGGGATATTTGGCTGCCTTTGCCATAAATCGACCCATTGGCGCACCATCCTCGGGGTTCATAAAATTGCTCACATAGGCAACAAAAGCGTTCAGCATCTGCGCCGTATCGATCTCGGCAAAGAAGGTCGAATCCGCAAAATCCACCTTATCCCAATAGTGCTCGCACATATAGAGTCTACGCTCCTCGGGATCGGTTATCGATGAGGGGACAATTGCCGGAACAAATACACGCGGAGCCTTAACCTGAGCCGCTCCGCCACGCTTCGCACCGCCTCCGCACGAAAGCATCAAGAGTGCAGTAGCAAGTGCTATTACTGTGATTGATAGGAGTCTTTTCATATCTGCAAATATACGAATAAGAGGGCAAGAAATATCAAGTTTACTTGAATATTTTTTTTTAGCGAGCGAAAGTATATTGGAGATCTATCTCAAATATAGGGATTTTAGATTCAATAAGTAACTCATTTCCCCATTTTGCACGGTAGTTGCACCGCCAAGTACAAATTACAGACCAACAGCAAAGGTCAAGAGTTATAATAAATTTCAAAACTGATTCAAAATTCAAGAGTTATGGACGTAAAAAAAAGTACAGGGTTCAAGTTGAGCGTAATGACGCTCGCCATAATGAACGTCACTGCCGTCGTCAGCCTGCGAGGTCTGGCATCGGAGGCTGTCTACGGCCTTTCGTCGGCATTTTACTACCTCTTCGCGGCACTTGTCTTCCTGATTCCGACAGCGCTCGTAGCGGCGGAGCTTGCTGCGATGTTCTCGGATAAGCAGGGAGGTGTATTTCGCTGGGTTGGCGAGGCTTTCGGAGCTCGCACGGGATTCCTTGCAATATGGCTGCAATGGATCGAATCGACCATCTGGTACCCCACAGTTCTAACATTCGGTGCGGTATCTATCGCATTTATCGGTATGGATCAATCGCACGACGTGGCCCTCGCCTCGAACAAAATTTTCACCCTAATTGTCGTCTTGGCGATATATTGGATTGCTACCATCATCTCACTCAAAGGCCTTGGCTGGGTTGGTAAGATTAGTAAATGGGGCGGTATGATCGGAACGATTATCCCCGCAGGACTGCTTATAATCCTCGGCATTATCTATCTGGCTACGGGCGGACACAACAATATGGATATGTCGGGCAGTTTCTTCCCTGATCTCTCAAAATTGGACAACCTTGTGCTGGCCAGTGGTATCTTCCTATTCTATGCAGGTATGGAGATGATGGGTATTCACGTTATGGAGGTCGAAAACCCCAAGCGCAACTACCCGAAAGCCATCCTCATCGGCTCGCTCGTAACTGTCTGCATTTTTGTTTTGGGCACCTTCTCGCTCGGTTTTATCATCCCTGCCAAGGAGATTAACCTGACCCAATCGTTGCTCATCGGCTTCGATAATTACTTCCGTCACTTCCACATCTCGTGGGCCGGTCCTATTATCGCTATTGCGTTGATGTTCGGTGTGTTGGCCGGTGTACTGACGTGGGTTGCAGGCCCCTCGAAGGGTATCTTTGCAGTGGGCAAGGCTGGCTATCTGCCACCCTTCTTCCAGAAGACCAACCGCGCGGGCGTGCAGCGCAATATTCTGCTGATTCAGGGTGGATTGGTTACACTGCTGAGCCTACTCTTCGTTGTTATGCCCTCGGTGCAGTCGTTCTACCAGATTCTCTCGCAGCTCACCGTTCTGCTCTACCTTATTATGTATATGTTGATGTTTGCCGCCGCGATTGCCCTGCGCTATAAGATGCGCGACACTGATCGACCCTTCCGCCTCGGCAAGGGCAACGGATTGATGTGGCTACTTGGCGGTTTGGGATTCTGTGGTTCGCTGCTTGCCTTCGTTCTTAGCTTTATCCCTCCCGGCCAGATTGCAGTAGGCAGCAAGGCGGTATGGTTCTCGGTGCTGATTATCGGTTGCTTGGTGGTTGTAATTATCCCATTTATCATCTACGCTATGCGCAAACCCTCGTGGCAGGATGCGACAGCGGCTGCCGAGTTTGCTCCGTTCCACTGGGAGGCTGCCACCACAAATAACACAACCAACAACAGACCAAATTCCCCCATCAAAAAGTAGAATCTATGGCTTATAACATTGACAAACAAAGACTTCAGAGCGTACTAAACGAGGCTTACACAAAGTTTTGTAAGGATGATAGCGGCAGGAACGCCGACTACATTCCCTATCTTGCATCCGTGCCATCTACGCTCTTCGGCATTGCAGCCACCCTGCCCGATGGCACCACTGTGACAGTTGGCGATTGCGACTACCCGTTCGGAATAGAGTCCGTATCAAAGGTCCCGACAGCCTTGCTGGCGATGCATCAGCACTCACCCGAGGAGATACTCGACAAGATCGGAGCTGATGCTACGGGATTGCCTTTCAACTCGATAATGGCCATTCTGCTCGAGAAGGATCACCCCTCAACTCCGCTGGTTAATGCGGGTGCTATCAGCGCCTGCTCGATGGTTCTACCTAAGGGCAATTCGGATGGCAAATGGAACGCCATACACAACTTTATAGAGGAGCTCTGTGGCTCGAAGGTGGAGGTTATAGAGGAGTTGTATCACTCGGAGAGTGCAACCAATTTCAACAACCGCTCGATTGCGTGGTTGCTCCGAAATTATGCTCGCATATACGATGATCCCGATATGTCGCTTGACCTATATACGCGCCAATGTTCGCTCGGCGTAACGGCCCGACAACTCGCCGTAATGGCCGCCACAATCGCCTGTGGCGGCACAAATCCAACGACACACCGCAAGGTCTTCGACGCAAAGTTAAGCCCGCGCATTACGGCAATGATGGCAACCGTAGGTTTCTATGAGTGTACTGGAGATTGGCTCTTCTCAACGGGTCTGCCCGCCAAGAGTGGCGTTGGTGGCGGTATTATGGCCGTAGTTCCTGGCAAGATTGGCATTGCAGCCTTCGCTCCACCGCTCGACGAATATGGCAACTCGGTAAAGGCTCAAAAGGCGTTAGGATATATCTCCCAAGAGCTAAATCTGAATATCTTTAATGGCTACGTTTAGATTCTTCGGTAACGGATAAACCGTATATAAAGAGGAATTTTTAGGCATACGAAAATCCCGACCCCGCAGCATACTATACGTATGTGAGGAGGTCGGGATTGAGTATAACGAAGAAATTACCTTTAGATACGGCTTATCTTACAATTGTCTCCTCTCGGTCAGGACCTACAGAGATAATCTTCACAGGAACACCTGTCTCCTGCTCGATAAACTCAACATACTCGCGGAACTCTACGGGGAAATCCTCCCAAGTGCGAACCTTGCAGATATCGCAGTTCCAACCCTTGAACTCGCGGTATACGGGCTTCACATCGTCCGCTGCCTCGAAGGGGAAGTAGTCAAGCTGCTCGCCATTAAGCTCGTAAGCTGTAGCAATCTTGATAGTCTCAAAGTCGTTCATAACGTCGGCCTTCATCATAATAAGTCCGGTAACGCCATTCATCATCACAGCGTACTTGAGAGCTACCAGATCGAGCCAACCACAACGACGAGGACGACCGGTTGTAGCACCGAACTCGTGACCTACGGCACGAAGCTTCTCACCTACCTCATCGAACAACTCTGTCGGGAAGGGACCGCTACCTACGCGAGTGCAGTAAGCCTTAAAGATACCGTAAACCTCGCCAATGCGTGTAGGCGCAACACCCAAGCCTGTGCAGACACCTGCGCAGAGGGTATTCGAAGAGGTTACATAGGGATATGTACCGAAGTCGATATCGAGCATCGAACCCTGCGCACCCTCAGCCAAAATAGCCTCGTCGGCAGCGATGAACTTATTTACCTCATACTCGCTCTCGATAAGCGGGAAGCGACGCAACGACTCGATACCCTCGAACCACTTCTGCTCATACTCGGTAACATCGTACTCGAAGCCCTCATACTGAGCCAGCATCTCAGCGTGCTTGCTCTTCAGGCGCTCATAACGCTCCTTAAACTCAGGCGAGAGAATATCGCCAATACGCAGACCATTACGGCCGGTCTTATCCATATAAGTAGGGCCGATACCCTTCAAGGTCGAGCCAATCTTGGTCTTACCCTTTGCTGCCTCGCTTGCAGCGTCAAGCATACGGTGAGTGGGAAGAATCAAGTGAGCCTTCTTCGAGAGGAAGAGCTTGCTTGTCAGATCGATACCCATAGCCTCAATCTGAGCGATTTCGTCAGCCAAGATCACGGGATCAACCACCACGCCATTACCGATAATATTCACCGAGCCATCACGGAAGATACCCGAAGGTACGGTGTGCAGCACGAAACTTTTACCAGCGAAGTGGATAGAGTGACCTGCATTCGGTCCGCCCTGGAAACGGGCAATAACTTTGTAATTGGGAGTGAGGACATCGACAACCTTACCTTTACCCTCGTCACCCCATTGCAGTCCGAGAACTACATCGACTTTTTTCATCTTTATAGAGAATTTAATGTTTGTTCAGTCGCAAAACATCATTTTGCACACAAAAGTATAACTTTTGCTCCAAACAAAAGGTATGATTACATCACTTTTTTCAACATTTGATGCACAAAAGTGACAATATCTCATTTTTTGAGAGATTTGGCCTACCTAAAATCGATAATCTCAAAGTCCTGATATTTTGACTCATCAAATTTCGCGGGGGTTGAATCAACAGAGGATATATGGTCGATATCGACTCGAACAGACTCTCCCGAGAGTAGGTAGATTATACTCTTTGGCAGCGAAGAGCGTGAATCGATCGCAATCTCCATTACACCCCCTTGCTCCGACTTCTGACGCGGAGTAAGTCGCAGCGTATTGCACTCTGCACTCTGCGACAAGATCTCGGCCGAATAGCCATCCCCGATAAAGTCGAATGCCGAGAGCGGATTGCTCAGCACATTGTGCGAGGAGCTATCCACCTTATCTATCACAATCTCTTTGCGGGATTTATCTATCTCGTAACGCAACTGCGTTGTGCCATACACCTCAATATTTCCAAGCGTAAGGAGGTATCGCTCGCCACCGACTGCATAGTGCCCCGACGCCTTATACTCCCCCACCGTGACGGTAAAACGCACAGCGTAACTACCCAGAGCCGTTACGGCTTGCGATAGTTGCGCCACCGACTCCTCGGCTTTGCTTGTGGTGAGAGTTTGTGCCGAGCTCTTTACCGCAAGCAGTGTTACGATTGCAACAAGCAGAGATATTTTAGAGAGTTGTCTCAATGCGTAAATCCAAGTTATAAATATGAATCACTATGCCACACCCAGATCCTGCAACTTTGCCTCCAATGAGGGAAGGTCGTAGAACTTTATTTCGCGAGGTTTGGCTCCCGACTGCGGGCCCACAATGCCGGCACGCTCCAACTGCGACATAATACGGCCTGCACGATTGAAGCCCACCTCATAGTTGCGCTGGATGTAGGAGGTCGATATCTGACCGCCCGTAACTGCATCTCGGGCAATCTCGGCAAAGAGCGAGTCGTACTTCATCGGAGCGCCTCCGCCAAGGTCGCTACCCTGCGAGCCCATCGAGTCGCCACCGGCCTCCTCGTAGTCGGGCAGAGGATATGCCGAGGGATAACCATTCTGCTTAGCGATAAAGTCCACAATCTTCTCAACCTCAGGCGTATCAACCAAAGCGCACTGCACACGAGTAATCTCTCCATTATTCGAGAAGAGCATATCTCCACGGCCGATAAGCTGATTTGCACCCGGCTGGTCAATAGTGGTTCGCGAATCGACCATCTGCATCACACGGAATGCGATACGCGCAGGGAAGTTTGCCTTGATACCACCCGTAATAACTCGCACATCAGGGCGCTGAGTAGCGATAATCAGGTGAATACCGATAGCACGAGCCTTCTGCGCCAAACGCATAACAGGACCCTCAACCTCCTTTGCGGTCATAATAAGGTCAGCAAACTCATCGACAACAACCACAATATAGGGCAAGAAACGGTGTCCATTCTCAGGATTAAGTTGGTAGTTGCGGAACTTCTCGTTGTACTCTATGATATTACGGGCGTGAGCCTTCTTACAGAGTTCCAGACGATTCTCCATCTCGATACAGAGGGCATTGAGCGTATATACTGCCTTCTTCGCATCGGTAACGATCGCCTCCTCCTCCGAGGCCATCTTAGCCAAGAAGTGGCGCTCAATCTTCGAGTAGAGCGAGAACTCGACCTGCTTGGGGTCGATCAGCACAAACTTCAACTCCGAGGGGTGCTTGCGGTAGAGCAACGAGGTAATAATTGCATTCAGACCTACCGACTTACCCTGACCCGTAGCACCTGCAACCAAGAGGTGAGGCATCTTCGCCAAATCGAATACGAAGTTCTCGTTCTGGATCGTGCGACCGATAACCACGGGCAACTCTCCCTTAAACTGCTGGAAGCGTTTCGAGAGGATCGACGAGCGCATCGGCACAATCTCCTTATCTCTGTTCGGCACCTCGATACCGATAGTTCCTCGACCCGGCATCGGGGCGATAATACGAATACCCAACGCCTTAAGACTCTGCGCAAGATCATCTTCCAAGCCCTGAATCTTCGAGATCTTAACGCCCTGCTCCTGCACAATCTCATAGAGAGTAACGGTCGGGCCGATGGTCGCCTTCATCTCACGAATCGGAATACCGAAGTTGGCGAGGGTCTCCTCGATGCGGTTCTGATTGGAGGTAATCTCCTCGGTTGTAACCTTCGAATTCGAGGGGTACTCCTCCAACAGATCGAATGGCGGGCGCTTATAGTTGTGTACATCGCGCGTAGGGTCATATAGGCGCTTATCGACCGACTTCTCGCTCACGGTCTTCTCCTTATGCTCCTCAACGACGATAACCTTTGCCTTAGCCTCCTCAGAGGTGGGTTGTTCACCCTCAGCGGCTGGCTTCTCGGGATTTTCGGGAGTTGCGCTCTCCTCAGGCTTAGGCTCCGAGAGATCAATCTCGACAAACTCCTCTTCGCCCTCATCCTTACGCTCTACGCGCTTAACCACGACTTCGGGTGCGGGACTCTGCTCCTCCTGAGGCAGAGTTGCAGGATCAACCTCCTCGCCATCGCGAGTGATAACCTTACGCTCAACCTCCGACTCCACATCGCCATCCTCTTCTGCGCTCTCCTCTTCACTCTCTCCCTCCTTTTGGGGTTTGCGAGCCAAGAGAGACTTGATCTTATCCGCAACAAGCATACTGCTATCGGCCACAACCTCACCTGCGTGGTTTACCGTATTGATAAAGTTGCTATTGATAAACACACCTGTCAGGATCCAGCCCACGAGCAGAATCAATGCAGCTCCAGCCTCTCCTACAGTCTCTCCGAAGGGGATAGCCACCGAGCGGCCCAACTCACCTCCAAGTCCACTGCCGAAGATAAGCGTCTCAACACCAAAAGCGATCTCGCCAAGTGCAAGTGAAAGCGAACCGAGAATCATCACAAGCAAGCTGCTCAACGCCCAACGGTGAAGCAGTCGGGGACGATGGCTGATAATGCGAATACCGAACAGTGCAGTCAAGATTGGCAGGATGAGTCCAAAAACACCAAATCCGTGACCAACAATCAGATCTCCGAGCCACGCACCAGCCGAGCCGCACATATTATCGATGCTCTTGTCCGCGCGCGGATTATCCACGTCAGCCAGAGTGTTATGCAGAATGCTGTAATCGTTCTTCCAATTAAAATAGTATGACAACACCGCCAGGGTCGCAAATACGCCAATGACAGTTATAAGCAATCCTGCAATCCAGCGCATATTCTCTCGCGACGAACGGCCACCACTCGGCGTTGTCGCACCCTTTGCGCCCATCTCTTTATCTTTTTTTACACTCATCACTATCGGGTTTTGTAAATTTACAAAATTATCTACAAATCAACTATTTATCATCAAAAGCCTTACGCTCCAACCTTGCAGCATATTCCTCATCGGCAAAGGTCAGAAAGCGATATTCGGGTTTATGGTCCGCTGCGGCACGCACTCCGTACTCATCAAGCAGTTGCTCGACTCTGCGCTCAACAGCCTCGCCCGAGTCGATAATCTCGACATCCCTATCGCCCACGACCTCGCGGATAACAGGCAGCAGGAAGGGATAGTGCGTACATCCCAAGACCAACTTATCGATACCCTTCTCGAGCAGCGGCTCAACCGCACGGCTCACCACATCTCGCGTCGAAGGCTCCTGTTCGGCACTACGCTCGACAATCTCAACAAACCCCTCTCCTACCGAGGCGAAGATCTCAGCTCGGTCGGCATACTTTGCAGCGGTACGCTTAAAGTGATCACCATCAAGACTGCGAGCCGTAGCCAACACCCCCACCTTGCCCGTACGGGTCGAAAGGCAGGCCGGTTTCACCGCAGGCTCCAAACCAACAAACGGAGTATCGGGGTATCGCTCCCTTAACTCGTTGATGGCCATTGCTGTAGCCGTATTACAAGCCACAACGATAAGCTTCGCCCCCTCGTCAAGTAATCGGCGGACAGCCTCATCGGCAAATTGCGCTATCTCCTCACGCGATCGATCGCCATAGGGGCAGTTCTTGCCATCACCCAGATAGACAAGCGATTCGTTGCGAAGAGCGCCATACAACGCTCGCCACACGCTCAAGCCGCCGAAGCCCGAATCATAGACGCCTATTGGGTTATTGTTTGCCATTCCTAAAAATATCGGTTATCAGATCCGAGAGTTCATAGTCGTTCAGGTGGTCCACCTCGATATGGTGCGTAGCCTTCGAGTAGTGGATCTTGCGCTCGGCCATATTTCGTTGCATAAACTCAACGATCTCTTCATCGCTCAGGCCTCGCAATTTAGGTCGCTTCTGTCGTCCGTGCGGAGATAGACGCTTTACGGTCTGCTCCGCCGAGCGATCAATCCACACCGTCACACCGCACTGATTCATCAGCTCCATATTATCCCCCCAAGTGGGCAATCCGCCACCCGTTGAGATTATCATATCCTCCTCGTCGGCAATGAGTCGCTCCAACACTTTTCGCTCTGCCGAGCGGAAGTACTCCTCGCCCTCATAGTGGAATATATCATTCACGCAAGCCCCCTCCATCTGCTCGACCATCGCGTCAGTATCGACACACGACACCTCGAGTCGGCGAGCAACCCTGCGTGCGGTGGTACTCTTTCCGCACCCCATATATCCCACTAAAAAGAGTTTCACCTTTCTCGCTATTAGAAGAGATTCAACTGCTCGGGGTTAATCATATCATCCAGATCGTTATGCGGGCGCTCGATCTCGATCTTCACACCGTTCGATAGCGGCGCAACATCCTTATCATCAAGTACATCCGAAATATCTATTGTCGGCATATCCACTGCGCCATCCTCTTTCTCAACCGAAGCTACAACCTCTGCGGTTGCATCCTCGTCGCTCTGCTCTGCACCCTCCATTTCGGGCTCCTCGGGCATCGGTTCATCCTCTACCTCAGGCTCCTCGGGCTCAATGAATGTAAGTGTATCAACATCGTATGTCGTAAGGCGCTTACCCTTTGCTCTGTGGCTCTTAACGCCCACAAACTCATCAACCTCAATCTCATCTGCAGGACGGGTTGCGTGAGCACCCTTATAGGTAATCTGCAACTTAGCACCCGCCTTATCCGTAACGCAGATATAGCGACAACCACTACCCTCCTCGAGGAAGAACTGCATCTTATCGCTCATCTCAAGCGCAAAGCGCTTCATATAGAAGTATCCCTGCTCCGGATCGAAGTAGCAGATCGAGTAGACTTTGTCAGCCTTATACTTCTGTACCAACACCGTATCATCGGGGAAGTGCTGCTGCACGTCGAAGCCTGTGATATAGTACTGATTCTTCGAGGTCCAAACAACAATCTTATCATCTCCCTTAAACTCGCCAAGCAGTACACCTCGGCCATCGGTATTGAGTCGGTGGATATCCTCGTCAAACCAGATATTCTGACCTGCCAGAGTTGATGTTCCCCTCTCCTTGAGGACAATCTTATGTATTCCGTAGTGAGAGAAGAGGTTACCCTGGCTCTGGCGACCCTTGATAGCGAGGGTCGAGAAGTCCAGATCAACGATAAGCTTCTTGAGGCGCGGACGCGGTTTGAAGTAGACTTTCAGCACCTCGGCCTCGCCATTGGGATTCACGGTAAGGTACAACAAATC
>JAGBVQ010000187.1 GCA_017630245.1 Alistipes sp.
GTGCAAAGGTACAACCTTTTTTGTTATTCACAAACAAATTGCGAAAATTCTTCGTTTTTTCGTGCAGATTCTCCCTCCAAAGGGGCTGAAATTCGCTATTCTGCGTTCTTGAAGAGGTCCATTTCGCCGATTTCGACCTTGCGATAGATACTTGCAAGCTCGGCAACCACGGGCGAGACGAACTCGATAGTATCCTTCACGGCACCCTTCTCGCCCTCGCCCTTGATGCGGTAGAGCATAGCTGCATAGAGTGCGCGGAAGCAGAGTTCTGTGTCGGTCATACCGGCCCCTCCGACGATCTCGCGCAGACGTGGCAACTCGGGCTCCAGGCGAGAAAATGTTGCGCGATAGTGGTCGCCCACGGGCAACTGCATAAGTTGCAGATGGAGATTGTGCATATCGGCGATAAGGTGGAGCGTGTGGTTAAGGTGGCCCTTCTCCTCCTTGCCCTCCTCGCGCAGCAGATTGACAATATCCATATACCAGAGCAGGAATATCTGCTTCTGCTCCTCGGCAACCTCACGACGTGCCACAAGTTGCGAGTAGATAGCCTCGGGGCTGAACTGCAGGGCACGCAGTAGATCCTCGACCTGCCAGAGGTAGAGGATATACTCGGCGATATTCTCCTTACGTTTTGCTTGTGCTATATCCATTCTTTAATCTCTATTACGTACGAGTTCAGCGAAGCAGTGGCGGCAGATAGGCTCATAGGTGTCCTTCTCGCCCAACATCACCAGCTTTGCTTCTGTGGTAAGACGGTGTGAGTGGTGGGCGAGGTTACCGCAACGAACGCAAATAGCGTGCACTTTGGTAACGTACTCGGCAGTAGCCATCAGTGCCGGCATCGGACCGAAGGGCTTGCCCATAAAGTCCATATCCAGACCGGCCACAATCACGCGCACTCCGTTGTCTGCCAGCTGGCGGCATACGTCAATGATACTCTCGTCGAAAAATTGAGCCTCGTCAATGCCGACAACATCCACATCGCTCGACATCAGCAGAATGTTCTGCGGTGAGTCGACCGGCGTAGAACGGATTGCGTGTGCATCGTGCGACACGACCTCCTCCTCCGAGTAGCGGGTATCGATGCAGGGTTTGAAAATCTCGACCTTCTGATTTGCGAACTTCGCACGCTTCAGGCGGCGAATCAGCTCCTCGGTCTTGCCCGAGAACATCGAGCCACAAATAACTTCTATATAGCCTTTACGGCTTGCACTCTCTAAAAACATATTTTTCTTTTTGCTATTAGCTGTTGGTATTATTTCAAAATTTTGAATTTTGAATTTTGAATTCAAATTATTCGTCTTCCAAACGGATAATTTTCGCACCCAGAGCATTCAGACGGCCGTCGATATTGCTGTAGCCTCGATCGATCTGGTCGATATTCTGGATTGTGCTCGTTCCCTCGGCGCTCATCGCTGCGATAAGCAGTGCCACACCGGCACGGATATCGGGCGAGGACATCTTCGTCGCACGCAGACGGATGCGGTGGTCGTGGCCGATAACGGTTGCACGGTGGGGGTCGCAAAGGATAATCTGCGCTCCCATATCGATCAACTTATCGACAAAGAAGAGGCGGCTCTCGAACATCTTCTGATGAATCAGCACGGCGCCCTTTGCTTGTGTCGCCACAACGAGGAAAATTGACAACAGGTCGGGCGTAAGTCCCGGCCAGGGAGCATCGGCGATAGTCATAATCGAGCCGTCGATAAAGCTCTCGATTGCGTAGTGGTCCTGCTGAGGGATGTAGATGTCATCTCCACGCTGCTCGAAGCGGATACCCAGACGTGCAAACTGCTGAGGAATGATGCCCAGATTCTCGAACGAGACATTCTTGATTGTAATCTCCGAGCCGGTCATCGCTGCCATACCGATAAAGCTGCCCACCTCAATCATATCGGGCAACATCGTATGCTCCGTACCTCCCAGACGCTCGACTCCCTCGATGGTGAGCAGATTCGAAGCGATGCCCGAGATCTTGGCA
>JAGBVQ010000188.1 GCA_017630245.1 Alistipes sp.
GTAGGTCGATATGATTGGTGTAATATGCCACGAAATCTTGACGTACCTTCTCGACATATTCGGGTAGTCGCAGATATTCGGGAATAGCGGCCTCTACAAGTCTACGTATTCCACAACCGACCATCTGGCGATATTCGTCGGTAGTGTGTTGTGGTAATCCGTTCTGCCACAGCACAGCATCGCAGCTTGCGGCAAGGTCGCCAATCGTGTTGAGTAGCGTTCCGTCAAGGTCGAAAATAGCGAGTTTAATCATAGCTGTCGAATCGAATTTACTTTACATAGATAATGCTTGCAACCTTGCGCTCGACAACCTTATCCCAGCTCGAGCCACTATTGCAGACGTGATTAACCACGCCCTTATCCTTGATGTACATCGTAGAAGATCCTCCGCCATCGAGGTTTAGAGCGTGCTTGGCGCCCAGCAGTCGCATTAGCTCCTGCAGCATTGTGGTGCTCATACCCTCGGCTTTGCCCTCAAATCGGCCGTCGACCACCACGAAGAGTACGCGACCATCATCGGTTACGCCTATCACAGTGCGAGGATGCGCTGTGGTGCAATGGCTTACATTTTCCTGTTTGATGTCGTTGCTGTCGATTGTGAGGAGAGGACCGCAACATTGAATGTTTTGGTCGGGCAAGTTTGCTGCCGCGGCATTATTCTTTACCTCTGTGATGTTTGGCAGATTGTCGCTGAATACGAAGACGCCGTTATTTTTGTAGTAATCTGAGTCTGAATAGGTATTGCCGGCGCATTTGTCTACACCGTTAATTCTAACAAACCCCGTAGATGTACTGCTGAAATAGGATGCGTTGATGGCTACAAGAGCATCTTCGGCCTTGCTCGTTGCGCTTGTTGTTGCAAGAGCACTCGGCAGGGCGAGGCCTAACTTGTTTTGCGTTGAAGGGGTGATGCAGACTACATTTATCGAGCGAGGAGCACCACGCCAGGTCGTCTCGAGCTGCTTCCACTCTACCCCTTCGCGGATTCTCTCCACTTTTGCGGTCTGGAATAGTAGTACCGAGTCGCAACGAACAGCGTCGTAGTATATGGCTCTTTTGTTCGATACCTGCCCGCCTACCTCGACCGAGAGAACGGCGTGAGCCTTGTTTAGGCGTGGAATCTTTACGGTAAGTTCGGTTGGTGATGCGGTCAGCACGCTGGCCTTTGTCGAGTCGAACATTACGATATTGCCACTCTTCGTCTCGGCAAAGTTCTCGCCGACGATAACCAATTTCTCGTCGTAGACGGCCTTGTTGTCGAACTTTGTCGAGTAGGAGTTAATGACGGGGGCTGTGGACTCCGAGGGGTTGTTGTCGGGATCCTGAGGATCGGGAATAGGCCCCTTCTCGCACGAGGCAAACAAGGCTGCACAGAGCAACGAAACGTAGAGATAGATTTTAAGACTCTTCATAATCAATCTTTGAAAACAAAAACGGTCACAGCGCAAATGCACTGCAACCGCAAATATACTAAAAATATCAGAATCTGACTATCTGTAAATAAACTTTGCAAGCACTGAAGGCAACGCAGCAAATATAATAGTTAAGATGGTCATAATCGTCTCGAGAATATGCTTCCGATCTGTAATTATCTCTTCAGCCTCGAGGTATACAAGAAGTGCAATCGCTCCAAGACCAATCGTGTAGACCACTACATTCGATATAAGCTTCTGCTTCTTGGTCGGCTGATACTCCTCCTCTTCCAACTTCTCCTGCTCTATTTTTCTGTTGGATAGAGAAATCATACCAAGCACATATCCAAACGAAGAGGTGAAGGCAGCTGACAGGCCGAATCTCCAAGGAACTACATCAAAGTCGAACGTAATGCAGATAACATAGAGAATCGCAAATGCCAAAATGGCCACAATGGGCAACACAAGCCACAACTGCGGATAGTAACAAAAATGGCGGCGGATATGCGCCCACGACCACTCTTTCGCAACGTCCGAACAGAAGTCAGATTTCTTGAAGTTTATAGGTTTGAATTTGAAAAACTTTTTCATGCTCACTTAAAGTTTTGGTTCAGTAGGTTATTTGCGTTTTGCCCAGGTGTTCATCAGCACAACGTCTGCAATTGCGGTAGCAATGATAATAGCGGACATTATCGGATAGAACGAGGGTATAAATACGCTTATAATTAGCAGGATGCCAACCAATATGCAGACACTCATTGTCAATATTCTCAGCCTGATGATATTGAAGCTTTCGCGCTTTGCTTTAGATGCGGTGTTGTATCCCGAGATGAGAAAATCGCCCTTGCCGAGTCCGACAATCACACCCAGTACAATCACTACTGTTGCCACCAATATCTCTACTATATGGCTGTATATTCCAATACTCTCTCCCATTATAATCAAAACTTTAGTTACTGATTACCATTCTCGTTAGTGCCTACATCGTCTGCCTTGGCAGAGGGGTGCTTTCGCACCCTTCCGCTTTTGCGTAGAGCCTCTGCAATGATCCATTGCAGCTGTCCGTTGATGGAGCGAAACTCGTCGGCTGCCCACTTCTCGAGAGCCTCCATCGTTTCGCCGTCCACACGCAGGACAAAACTCTTGGTCGATGTGTCGCGTTTAGCCACGATTACGCCTCCTTATTATTGGTGCAGAGTACCTGTATTTACCACCGGTTGTGCCGACTCGTCAGCGCAGAGCACTACGAGCAGGTTGCTAACCATTGCGGCCTTCTTATCCTCGTCAAGCTCGACAATCTCATCCTCCGAGAGGCGATCGAGTGCCAGCTTAACCATCGACACGGCACCCTCGACGATCTTCTCGCGAGCAGCGATGATAGCATCAGCCTGCTGACGGCGCAACATCACAGCTGCAATCTCGGGAGCGTAAGCGAGGTAGTTGATACGAGCCTCGACGATCTCGATGCCGGCCAGAGCCAGACGCTCCTTGAGCTTCTCCTCCAACTCTTCGTTGATCTCACCACTATTTGAGCGCAGAGTGAGCTCCTCCGAAGCAGAGATGGTATTATCGTAAGCGTAGTTACCGGCTACCTGACGCAGAGCCGCATCCGACTGTACGCGAACGAAGTTCTCGAGGATCTGCATACGCTTAGCTGAGGTTACGCCAATCTCGCCCTCGTTTGTCGATGCATCCACATCGAATACAGCGCGGTAGATCTCCTCGCTCTTAATCTTCCAAACCAGCACCAAACCGATAAGCACCGGATTACCCGTCTTGTCGTTTACCTTGATGGGGTCTACGTTAAGGTTACGAGCGCGGAGTGAGATATTCTTTACGGTCATAAATGGATTAACCCACCAGAAACCGGTCTTGAGGAAATTACCACGGTACTCGCCAAAGAAGAGCAGTACGCGCGCCTCGTTCGGCTCGAGCTTGATAAAGCCGCAGAGCAGAATGATACTTGTAATCAGCAGAGCAATGCCGCCCAAAATCATAACAATAGGCAGGGCGCCCTCCATACCCTCCTCGCTGAGGATAACGCCCTTAACAAACGATGCAATCGAAGCTGCAAACATTGCTAAAATCACAAACAGCATAACGAAACCGTTGCGATAGCCACCCGAATACTCAAAATTCTTATTCTCCATAGTTGTGATGTTTTAAGGTTAAACTTTTATATAATTTCAATCGTTTTATTTGTAATATCATTTTGATATCACAAAGATATAGCCTAATTTTTCAAACTGCAAACTTTTTTTGA
>JAGBVQ010000189.1 GCA_017630245.1 Alistipes sp.
GAACATCGTGTACCAGATACTTGCCACCAAACTGGGCACCCACACCACTCTGCTGGCAGATCTTGAGCACCTTCTCCTCCCATTCCAAGTCGCGGAAGCAGCGGCCTCCCTCGTTGCCCGAGGTGGGGAGCTCGTCGAGGTAGCCGGCCGAGGCCTTCTTGACGGTGGCGAGGCACATCTCGGCCGAGGTGCCGCCGATGCAGATGGCCAAGTGGTAGGGCGGGCAGGCCGAGGTGCCGAGATCCTTGATGTGCTCGGTGATGAACTTCGTGAGCGAAGCCTCGTTCAAGAGGGCCTTGGTCTGCTGGTAGAGGAAGGTCTTGTTGGCCGAGCCACCACCCTTGGTCATAAAGAGGAACTTGTACTCGTTGCCCTGTGTAGCGTAGAGGTCGATCTGTGCGGGGAGGTTGGTACCCGAATTCTTCTCGTCACACATAGTGAAGGGGACAACCTGCGAGTAGCGGAGGTTGCGCTCCTTGTAGGTCTCGTAGACACCGCGAGTGATGCACTCGGCGTCATCAGCACCTGTGTAGACATCCTCGCCCTTCTTACCGATACAGATAGCGGTACCGGTATCCTGACAGGTCGGGAGCTCGCCCTCGGCAGCTACGCACTGGTTCAGAAGCATTGTGTAAGCCACGAACTTATCGTTGTCGGTAGCCTCGGGATCCTTGAGGATGTTGCTCAACTTCTCGAGGTGCGAAGCGCGCAGATAGAACGACACGTCGCTGTATGCCTCCTTAGCCAGAAGCTCAAGACCCTTGGGGTCAACCTTCAAAATCTGACGGCCGTCACACTCTACGACCTTTACATAATCCTTGGTTAAAAGGCGGTACTCGGTGGTATCAGCCTCAATAGGAAACGGTTCCTGATAGATAAACTCTGCCATTTTTTGATATATTTATGATTTACGATGTTTCTTATTCGGCAAATTTAATAAAAAAGTGCGAGAGCAGATGAATTATCTCTGATTTTTTTTGTTGTGTAGATGGCTTTTAGCCATAAGGCGGATTTTTAATAGGAATTTCGGGTTGTTTTGTGCCAATATAAATGGGGTTGCCTGACATTTGTCCGACAGCCCCATTTACGGTGTTAATTATTGGCAATTACTCTTCACTCGGCATCTTCGCCAAGGCATAATCCTTGTCGGTGAGAATGAAATACCAATAAATGTTGTCACCATCATAAAGCTTATAGAAAAAATCTTCATTACACAGAGATCGTTTGGTTCGGTGATCATCCTGGGAATATCTTAACACTTTTCCATCGTCAAATGTTATGGTCGCAGACTTTATGATAGGTGTTGGTGGTTCCGCTAATTGCGAAGACACCTCCTCGCCGGGTGCAAGATCGAATGCTTTTTCGACACCTTTCATATTCTCGAATTCCCATTCTACGCGAACAGAGTGGGTTGATAGGTTCTGTAAATGAAATCGAAAAAGATAGTAGTCAAGATGTACTTCTCTGCAAGCACAAAATGCTATAGCAGATAGTGTTACTGTCAAAAATAGTCTCTTAATATCCATAGTTGGTAAAATAATTGTCCGACACTATGTTCGGTTAGATTAAACGTTGCAGATTCATCTGGGTGGTTCTGAATATATTGCATTAAATGTTATGTCATTCGCAATATACAAAAAGTTTTTGAAAATACAAAGGATTTTCGTGTAAAGACAAGGGAATTTGGAGGCGATTTTTCGGGGGCGGGATTTCCTTCTTGGACACGCGGGTACTAAAAATCGTACCCGCAATACTGAGGGAGTAAATACCTCCAAAATATCTACGCCTCCAAGTCGCGCGGGTACTAAAATTCGTACCCACAAGACTTTGGGGGAGGGGGCATTCCCTCATCACACCCTCAAAAAAGCACTTCTGCGGTCACACGGGTACTAAAATTCGTACCCATAAGACTTGGGGCGAGGAACACCACCACACTACACACAAAAGCACCTCTCGGTCGCGCGAGTATTAAAATTAGTACCCATAAGACTTGGGGCGAGGAACACCACCACACTACACACAAAAGCACCTCTCGGTCACGCGGGTATTAAAATTAGTACCCGTAAAACTTTCGCCTCACCCACAAGAAAGTCGCCCATCGGTTATACGGGTATTAAAAATCAAACCCGCGTAGTTGGGGCGGAGGCAATACCCGAAAAATACTCTTGGTCGCATGGGTACTAAAAATCATACCCGCAATACTGAGGGAGTAAATACCTCCAAAATATCTACGCCTCCAAGTCGCATGGGTACTAAAAATCATACCCACGGGCCTGGGCGCGTTCTTCGGGTGGGGAAGTAGTCACACGGGTAGCTTTTTTAATACCTACGCCCAATCCTCCGCTATGGTCTTCGACCTCATCCCCTAATTTAGGGGAGATGACTGAAAGCCGAAGTGGGCGGCTAATTTGAGTGCGGGTATTAAAATTAGTACCCGCAATACCAAGAGAGTATAAACACTACAAAAAGCCTCTCCAAGTCACGGGGGTATTATTTTTCGTACCTATAATTTTGGAATATGCAGTAAAGGCGTTACTTTTGTATAACAAAAACTCTGCGTTATGCTAAATTTAGAACAACTACCGCCCCTGGCCGAGGAGAATCCTATCGGTGCCATCTTCACCCGATTTCCGGAGCTGAATGTTCGTCAGATAGCTCGAAGTATGGGCATAAACGAGTCGCTGATGCAGCACTATGTCAATGGCATCAAGCGGCCCTCATTCGAGCGAGCGATGGAGATCGAGCAATTTCTACACACCCTCGGCGCAGAACTGTTAAAAATTAAAATTAAGTAACAAAGAATTTCATACCTTCGCATAAAAGAAACCAACAAAAAGATAAAATGATGAAAAAACTACTCTTTTTAGTTATCGGATTAACCATTTCATTGGGTGCTGCAGGTGCCAAGAAGAGAGCGGAGCAGCCTCTGCCCGCAGACCCTACGCCTCGCATCATTGAGATTGCAACCGAGAATACCGCTATGTTGCTGACTGTGGGCGAGAAGGGAGATCTTCTGTTCCGCTACTATGGTAAACGCATCGCCGACCCCACCCCGATTCTCGAAAAGAGGCTCACGCGTCGTGTCGATTTCTGTACCGACCCGCAAGCCTACACCGCACAGGGAGGTCGTGAGCAGCGCCGTGCATCGCTGGCCGTGACACACTCGGATGGCGACCTGAATACCGAGCTGCGCTACGTTTCACACGAGGTAAAGAGCGAGAAGGGTGTAACCACCACAACCATCACCACATCTGACTCGAAATTGCCCTTTGATGTGCGCCTGGTGTACAAGGCCTATGAGGCTGAGGATGTGATCGTTGCCCACAGTGAAATCACCAACCGCGAGGCGGGCGAGGTGAAGCTGCGCAACTACTACAGCGCAAATGTTGCACTCATCGCCGATCGCTACTATCTGACCCAATTCTACGGTCAGTGGGCACGCGAAATGTTTATGTCCGAAACGCAACTTGTTAAGGGTGTCAAGACCATCTATTCACAGAAGCACGTTCGTGGCGTTCAGCTCGAGAATCCGAGCTTTATGATCGCACTCGATACGCCCCTGAACGAGAACCACGGAAATGTGGTTGCGGGAGCTTTGGCGTGGACCGGAAATTTCGATCTTTCATTCGAGGTTGATGACTTCGATTGGCTCAATATTCGTTCGGGAATCAACCCCTATTCGGCCGAGTATTCGCTCGCTCCGGGCGAGAGTTTTGTGACCCCCGATGCAATCTTCACATTCTCGAGCGAGGGCTCGGGTCAGGCGTCACGAAACCTACACGATTGGGCTCGCCGCGACGGAGTCTATAATCCTCAGGCTCTGCGACCTACGTTGCTCAACTCGTGGGAGGGCGCTTACTTCGATTTCGATGCTGCAGTCTGCAAGCAGATGATCGATGATGCGGCCGATATGGGTCTTGAGCTCTTCGTTTTGGACGATGGTTGGTTTGGCAATAAGTACCCCCGCAACAACGCTCGCCAAGGTCTTGGCGATTGGGAGGTAAACGAGGCAAAACTCCCCGCCGGAATCGACGATATTGCAGCCTATGCCGTGTCGAAAGGTCTGCGTTTCGGAATCTGGATTGAGCCCGAGATGATCAGCCCCAAAAGTGAGCTTGCGGAGAGGCATCCCGAGTGGGTTGTCGGCAGCCATAACGGACGTGAGATGACCACCACTCGCCAGCAGTGGATCCTCGACCTCTCGAACCCCGAAGTGCAGGATTTTGTCTTCGGAGTTTTCGATAGAACAATGAAACTTTCGAAGCATATTTCATACATTAAGTGGGATGCGAATCGTCACGTCGAAAACGTAGGATCGACATTCCTTAACGATCAGGAGCAGAGCGAGTTCTGGGTTAAATACACGCGCGGTCTTTACAGCGTTTACGAGCGCATTCGCAAGGCATACCCCGACGTTGTAATTCAGGCTTGTGCCTCGGGTGGCGGCCGCGTGGAGTATGGCGCTCTGAAGTATCACGATGAGGTTTGGACAAGCGACGATACTGACGCTTATACCCGCATATTTATCCAATACGGAATGAGCCATATCTACCCCTCGTTGGTGATGGGCTCTCACGTCTCGGCGGTGCCCAACCACCAGACCGGCAGCATCACTCCCCTCAAGTTCCGTTTCGATATGGCGATGAGTGGTCGTCTGGGTATGGAGCTCCAGCCCAAGGATCTGAGCTCGGAGGAGAAGGCCTTTGCCCGCAAGGCGATTGCTGATTATAAGGAGCTTCGCTCGACTATCAATTATGGCGATCTCTACCGCCTCCACTCGCCCTACGACGATAAGGGTTACTCTTCGTCAATGTATGTCGAGAAGGATAAGAGCCGTGCGGTGATCTTCACCTTCCGCTTCAAATATGCCGGTCGTGATGCCGACTGCCTGCTCAAGCTCAACGGACTCGATCCCGCAAAGCGTTATCGCATACGCGAGATCAACCTTACCGACAAACCCGTATTCTGGGGTGATGGAAAGGAATTTAGTGGCGAATATCTTGTAAATGAGGGCCTTAACCTCTCGCTCCGCAAGGTTTTTGCAAGCTCGGTGCACGTCATCGAAGAGGTTAGGTAGTAAATTTACCGAAAAAATCACAAGAAAAAAGGGGTTCTTTCAGAAAGAACTCCTTTTATTTTTGTATCTTCGCACCGAATATGCCCTATTGTTTTTTGAAGGGCGCCGAATTTATGCTCGAAAAACTTGCAAAACAGACCGCCATCTACGGCATCAGCACCATCCTCGGCAGATTTTTAAGTTATCTGCTGACACCATTCTACACCCGCATCTTTGGGTTGGAGGCCTATGGCGTGGTGACCGATGTCTATGCGCTGATTCCCTTTGCTCTGGTGTTGCTCACGATGGGTATGGAGTCGGGCTACTTCCGCTTTGCGGCTAAGGCCGAGGCGGCAGGTGGCGATGTGGCGGGAGCCAAGCGCAAGCTCTTCGCTACGGCGTGGGGCATAACCTCGCTGGCGGCAATGTTGTTCTTTGCGGTGATGGCTTTCTGGAGAGTTCCCGTTTCGGAGTTGATGGGCGAGGCTTATGTGGCGCATCCCGAGTTTGTGGTTGTCGTGGCGGCAATCATCCTCTTCGATGTGGCGGCCTGCATCCCCTTTGCGCGATTGCGAGAGCAGGGTAAGGCCCTTTCGTATGTCCTGCTCAAGCTCTTCAATATCATCCTGCAGGTGGGTTTGGCCTTCGGATTCTGGGCGTTGGGGCTTTTCGATTCGGCGTTTGGTGTGGGTTGGGCTTTCGTGGCAAACCTGACGGCAAGTGCTGTGACGTGGTTGGCGGTGATGTGTACCACGGGTGGCGTTGCTCCGCGTATCGACTGGCGCTTGCTGGCTGCGATACTTGTCTATTCGCTACCGCTGCTCATTAGCGGTATTGCCGGCACGGCCAACGAATTTATCGACCGCCAACTTATCAAGTACCTCGTACCGGAGGGGGCAATGGCGCAACTCGGCATCTATGGTGCAATTACCAAAATTGCGGTGGTGATGACCCTCTTTACGCAGATGTACCGCTTGGCGGCGGAGCCCTTCTTCCTCTCAAACTTCCGCAAAGAGGATTTTGTGGCGATGAATGCCGCTGCGCTGAAATACTTTGTGATGGCTTCGATGGCCATATTCCTCGGCATTGCACTCTTCAAGGATCTCTTTGCGCTGATTGTCGGCTCGGATTTCCGCGAGGGAATCTTTATTCTGCCGGTGGTGCTGGGTGCGAATATCTTGAGTGGTGTATGGCTCAATATGTCGTTCTGGTATAAGCGTGAGGAGCGCACTTGGTTTGCTCTGGTGGTAACACTGACGGGCCTGCTCTTCTCGGTTGTGGGTGGAGCGATATTGATTCCGCGCTGGGGATACTACGGAGCCGCTTGGAGTCGTTTCTTGTCGGAGGCGGCGATGGTGGCAGCAAGTTGGGCGCTCAATCGCCGATTCTTCCCTACGCCTTACGATATGCCGCGCATTGCGGAGTATGTTGCCCTCGGATTGGTACTCTTCGGTGTGGGCGAGTTTGTTGCGCCGATGTGGGTCGAGGGGGTTTGGCTCTATGGGGTCAATGTTGTGCTCTTCGGAGCCTTCCTGCTCTTTGCGGTGCGTAGGGAGCGAATAGATTTGAACGCTATGGTGCGCTCGATACTTAAACGAAGATAGTGGATTATGAGATTTGCAGATATAACGGGTCAGAAGGAGCTTAAAGAGCACTTGGTGCGAAGCATCGAGTCGGGACGTATCAGCCACGCGCAACTCTTCACGGGAGCTGCGGGTGCGGGAACGCTGCCGCTGGCTATTGCATACGTTCAGTATCTCAACTGCTCGAACCGTCACGATGGCGATTCGTGTGGTGAGTGCCCGTCGTGTCGCAAGATTGCCGCGCTGGCACACCCCGATCTCCACTTTGTCTTCCCCGTGAACAAGCAGGGAAAGAAGTCGGGCGAGGTGGTGCGTAGTGACGATTTTATCGATGATTGGCGCGAGATTGTCGAGAGCACGGGAGGTTACTTCTCGGCGCAGGAGTGGTTCGATAGGCTCGATCTGGGGAAAACACTGAAGGGTATGATTTCGGCCAAGGAGACCGACGAGATTATCCGCAAACTCTCGTTCAAGAGCTTCGAGGCGGAGTATAAGACGATGATTATCTGGCTGCCCGAGACGATGAACGAGGAGGCGGCCAACAAGATCCTCAAGATTCTCGAGGAGCCGTGGGATAAGACTCTCTTTATCCTGGTTACGGAGCGAGCTGATCGTCTGTTGCAGACCATTCTCTCGAGAACGCAGGAGGTGGCAGTGCCACGCTTGAAACCTGAGGTTTTGGAGCGAGTTGTGCGAGAGTCGGGCGAGGGAGATGAGGCTAAGGTGCGCAATGTGGCTCGTCTGGCAAATGGCGATCTGTGTGAGTTGAGGCGTCTGATAGCGGGAGCTACGGACGATGTGCGCCACGAGAGTTTTGAGATGTTCTGTTCGCTGATGCGATTCAGCTACAACGACCGCCACCTCGAGTTGATAACCTGGGCGGAGGAGCTGGCACAACTCACGCGCGAGCAACAACTCTCGTTCTTGCGTCACTCGGCGCGACTGCTGCGCGAGAGCTACATTATGCACGCCGGGGCCGCGGGGGCGACCTACCTCTGGGGCGAAGAGGCTGCATTCTGTAACAAGTTCGCTCCATTTATCGGCAGCCGCAATATCGAGCCGCTGATCGGGGAGATCGAGACCGCTATGGCGCAGATTGGCCAGAATGGCAATCCGAAGATTGTCTTCACGCACTTTGCGCTGGCGGTGAGTAAGTATATAGCTCGATTGCAGTAGGCGATGGCGAAGGTGGTGTTGATAACGGGCGGAAACGTGGGCGATGCCGAGCGAAGGCTCGGTGAGGCTGCACGACTGATTGACGCCGAGGTGGGGCGAGTGGAGAGCCACTCGAAGATCTATCGCACCAAGGCGTGGGGCTTTGAGGCGGAGGATTTCCGCAATCAGGTGCTTGTTGTCGAGAGCGGGCTGGAGCCGTTGGCGTTGCTGGATGCGGTAAACGATATCGAACGCCGATTGGGTCGTGACCGCACCTCTGAGATGGAAGTAAAGAGCGCTACGGGGGCGAGATACGCCTCGCGCAGCATTGATATAGACATACTCTTCTACGACGACCTTGTCATCGAGAGTGAGCGACTGACGCTCCCGCATCCGCGCATTGCCGAGCGAGAGTTTGTGTTGGAGCCCCTCTCGGAGGTGGTGCCTGAGTGGCAACATCCGATAAGCGGGAAGAGCGTGCAGCAAATGAACGAAGAATTGAAGAGAAGATGAAAAAGTTTATTGTGATAATGGTTGCGGCACTCGGCCTTACGAGCTGCTTCAAGGAGGTGGGATTCGATACCACCATAGAGCTCTACCCGAAGTTGCAGGAGACCTCGAGCAGCGAGTTTGCTGTGGCCGAGGGTGTGACGGCTTATGCCTACTACGTTTCGGGAGGGGATTGGAAGGTGCTCTCCTATGAGGACGCTGTGGCTAAGGTTATTACCAACGTAAAGAGCGAGGAGACCAAGACCGAGCCGGCAGTCGAGGCGGTGCCTTATGCCGAGGATGGCGAGACGCCCGATGCGCTGGGTCGCCTGAAATTGAAGACCAACAAGGAGCACGTTTTGCTTGTGGCAGTATATCCCGCATTTGAGATGTGGGCCTATCGCCAATATCAGGTGGGTGTGAATCTGCCTACGACGACGATGAAGTTCCACTTCCGCCCCTGGAAGCTGAGCGAATATGTCGATAGCGGCTGGACCTTTAACATTAAACCTCTCCCGGCAGCAAAGCCCGAGGAGGGTGAGGGGAAAAGTGAAACCACCCAAGAGTAGAGATGAATATGCTGAAAAATAGATATGTAACGGTTGTGCGCACGGCGATTGCTCTGATTCTGATCGGTAGCATCTTCAGCCGTTGTGCCAATACAATGACCCCGCAGGGTGGCCCCAAGGATACCATCCCGCCCGTGATTGTCAAGATGAATCCCGACAACTTTACGACAAACTTTAAGGGCAATAAGATCTATATCGAGTTCAATGAGTTTGTCCAGCTGAAGGATCAGAATAAGGAGTTCTTCACCTCGCCGGCGATGAAGAAGAAACCGGTGCTGACCATCCGAGGCCGAGGTATTGCCATCCAGATTCGTGATACGCTGCTCGAGAATACGACCTACGCACTCAACTTCGGAGGTACGGTGCGCGACAACAACGAGGGTAACCCCCTCAATGCTATGCGCTATGTTCTCTCAACAGGCGACACGGTCGATTCGATCTACTGCTCGGGATATACGGCAGATAGCTACAAGGCCGACAGTGTGAGCAAGAGTTATATCTGGTTCTATGTGGCCGACTCGCTGCCCGACACCCCCGATTGGGACTCGACAATGTTCAACCGCAAGCCCGAGGTTATCGCTCGTGCCGAGAATAACGGAATTTTTATTGCACAGAACCTCAAGCCGGTGCCCTATCGTATCTATGCCTACCAGGATAAGAACGACAACCAACTCTATGAGGCGGGTACCGACCTGGTCGGATTTGTCGATGGTGTTCACAATCCGGTGGAGCTGCCCGACTTTGCTATATGGTTCGACTCGCTGAGAATGTACCCCTCGGCCGAGCCTCAGCTCTACTTCAGAATGTTTATGGATGAGACCTTCAAGCGTCAGACCCTTCAGGAGTCCTCGCGTCCGAATCAGCATAAGGCTCTTCTGCTCTTCGGTGCCAAGTTCCCAAAGATTGAGGAGATTCGCTTCGATAGTATCCCCTCCGATAGGGTGATTATCGATCCTCAGACCATCGGCCGTGATACCGTTGCCCTCTGGTTTGACGTTCCCTCGGCCGACCTGCCCGATACGATCAAGGGAGAGATCACCTACTACAAGCACGATTCGATCCGCCAACTCGTCAAGACTACCGAGCCGCTGAAGCTGGCTTGGAAATATGTCGAGTCGAAGGAGGAGGAGCGTGAGCGCATCAAGCAGGAGAAGGATAAAGAGAGGGCCGAGAAGGCGGGTGAAACTTATACCCCTCCCAAGAAGCCCAATCCGTTCAAGGTGAAGATGGCGATGTCGGGAGATGTGAATCCCGAGAATCACCTGACTCTCGAGTTCGACTATCCGCTCATTAAGCTCGACTCGACAGTCGTGAAGCTTGCCGAGGTGGATGAGAAGGGTAACGAGAAGCAGATGAAGGTGACCTTCGAGCGCGATACGGCGAATCTGCTCCTCTGGAAGTTGAAGGCCAAGTGGAAGGAGCTCTCAAAGTATAACCTGATGATTCCGGCCGGAGCTATTGAGGATGTTGCACGCCAACAGAACGACACCATCAAGGCTAGCTATGTGGGTCTTGACCACGAGAAGTTTGCCGTGGTGCTTGTCGATGTGAAGGGTAAGCCCGACAGCACAAAGTATATCGTTCAACTCACCAACGCCCAGGGCAAGATGCAGCAGGAGAGGAGAGATGTCACGGGTGGTAAGGTGCAGTTTAACTACGTTGCGCCCGGCGATATCAAGATTCGAATCATCGAGGATAGTAACGGTAACGGAAAGTGGGACTCGGGTAATGTTGTGGAGCGCCGCCAACCCGAGCGCTCGGAGCTCTATGCTAACGATAAGGGTGAGGATACCTTCGTCACCAAGGCAAATTGGGAGATGGAGCTTGCGATAGATATGAATAACCTCTTTGCGCCTATCACGATGCAGTCGCTTATCAAGACCCTCGACGATCGTGAGGAGCAGCGCATACGCAAACTCGAGGAGGAGCGTGCGAAGAATAGACAGAATGAGCAGGGACACAACCACGACAACCACGACAACCAAGGCAGCAGCGGTGGCGGCTTCGGCTTTGGCGGTATCGGCTCGTCGATGGGAGGCGTAGCCTCGGGAGGTCTGCAACAGATGGGTAGTATGGGTCAAATGGCAAGATAGGATGAGAAGATTTTTAACATTTTTATTGATAACCATAGCATTTTCAGCCGTAACCGAGAGGGTTTCGGCTCAGCATACACTTGCAATTGTGGGAGGTGCGGGCATGACCAACGGCCGCCTCTATCCGGCGCAGGAAATGCGTCCCATTTGGGGCGTGGTAACGGGAGGTGTCTCGTGGCGTCACTACACTGATGAGCGCTTTGTGGGCGGTATTGGAGTCGATTTGGAGTTTATGCAGAGAGGTTTCTCCTACTCGCCCGATGCATATCTGCACGAGAATAAGAAGGATTATAACTACTACACCCGCAGGGTCAATTCGTTGGTGATGCCGATGTTGTGGCAGCCCCACTTCTACCTCTTCAAGAATCACGTTCGATTCTACCTGGAGGCGGGTATTACGCTGACGGTTAATCTGAATGCGACCTACGAGAATGAGCTTACCGAGAGCAAAGGCCCCTACAAGTTTAAGCTCGTTCGCGACAACCGATTCGAGTATGGCCTGGCCGGAGGTGCCGGTATCGACTTCTTGGTTAAGCAGGTTGAGTTCGGATTTAGGGCAAGATACTATTTCGGCTATTCGGATATGATGCGTAACCGTAATAAGTACTACGATAACGCAACCGATAACCGCGACGAAAACCCCTTCCACCTCACTCCGCTACGTTCGCCGGTGGATAATCTGATGATTACTTTCCGCATCGGTTATCGATTCAACAGCCTCGGATTCGATGAGTGGTTTGTGAAGCGACCCAAGCGTGAGAAGAATGAGGAGGTCTTCAAGTTTAGATTAGACTAATTTGTAAACAACAGAAAAAAGATAGAGATAATGGAAACTACACGTCAACAGAAGATAGCGCGTCAGATTCAGCGCGACATCGCCGACATATTCCAGAAGGAGGCGGCGCACATCGTGCGTGGCTCGATGGTTACGGTTACCACCGTGAGAGTCTCGCCCGACTTCGGATATGCTAAGATTTACGTCAGCGTATTCCCCTTCGATAAGGGAGAGGTAATTCTGGCAGAGTTGAAGAACAATAACTGGATGATTCGCCGTGCGCTGGGTCAGCGTATCCGCTTCCAGTTGAAGGTTGTTCCCGAGTTGGAGTTCTTTATCGACGACTCGCTGGAGTATATCGAGAATATCGACAATCTGCTCAAGGAGTAATCGTTCACTCTTAAAGAGGGGTGCTTATGCTCGTTGGTCTGTTTGCTCGTCGTTACCTCTTCTCGCGCAATTCACGCTCGGTGATCAATATCATCTCGGGTGTGAGTCTTGTTGCGGTGAGTGTGCCGGTGGCGGCGATGATAATCCTCCTCTCGGTCTTCAACGGATTTGAGGGGCTGGTGCGACAGACCTGGTCGGCCTTCGATGCCGACTTGACAATCTCGCTCCAGCGAGGCGCCACCTTCGCCGTTGAGGCGATTGATACTACGGCGCTGCGAGAGAGCGGGGCGGTCTGCTCGCTCTCGTTTGTCGTGGAGCAGGAGGCGCTGGTCACTTGTGGCGACCACCGTGCAATGGTCACCGTGCGAGGTGTTGATGATTACTACCAGGAGGTTGTTCCGGTGGTGCAGACCATCACAACCGGAGGCTACTGCGTAGCTCTGGGCGAGGATGTCGATAAGGTGCTGCTCGGCCAGGGTGTCGCCTATGCTCTGGGTAACAACTTTGTCGCCTCGAACGGAGTGAAGATATATGCCGTGAGGCGCAACTCCTTCTCGACGCTGCTACCGATGGATGGGTATGCGGTGGCCGATCTGCCTGTGGCGGGAGTCTTTGCGGTCGATGCCGAGACCGATGGTGGTAATGTGATTACCTCGCTGCGTAAGGCTCAAGAGTTATTTGACTATGAGGGCGCAGCCACCTCGTTGCTGGTAAAGGTCTCGGCGGGGATGGAGCACACCAAGGCGCAGGAGATGGTGCAGGAGCTGGTTGGCGAAGAGTTTAAGGTGCAGACTCGCAACGAACTCAATGCTACGCTCAACCGACTTATGCTCTATGAGAAGTGGGGTATATTCTTCATTGCACTGTTGGTGTTGATTGTGGCCTCGTTCTCGATTGTGGGGGCGTTGGTTATGTTGATAATCGACAAGGAGGGCGATATTGCAACTCTGCGAGCCGTTGGTGCAGATACATCGCTTGTGCGCCGAATATTCACGGCCGAGGGCGTGCTGATTTGCGGTATCGGAGGTGCGGTGGGTCTGCTGCTCGGTGTGGCCCTGGTGCTTGTGCAGCAACATCTGGGCATTATCGGAATGCCGACAGACGGATTTCTGGTCGATGCCTATCCCGTGGAGTTGCGAATGGGCGATGTGGTGATGGTTGTAGCGGCCTTTGTGGCAGTGGTACCGCTCATCTCGGCGTTGACGGTGCGCTCGATGATTAAATTGGATAAAAAGAAGAAGAGATAATATGAAGAGATTTTTCAGATCTTTGGCAGTTGTGGTGGTGGCCTTTGCGGCTATCGCCTGTGCTCGACACAAGATTATTCCCGATGAGACGCTTGCGCTGATTTTTCACGATGCGTTTCTGACAAATGCCTATATCGAGAAGGAGAATGTCGATACGGATACGCTCAATATCTATGAGCCGATATTCAAAAAGTATGGCTACTCGATCGAAGATGTGCGCTTTACGATTGGTAACTTCTCGAAACGAAAGAGTGCTCGTCTGGGTGATGTTGTGGAGATAGCCATCGATCTGCTCGAGGAGGAGGGTAAGTTCTACGAGAAGGAGGTGGCCGTGCTCGACACTATTGACAATACGGCACAACGCCTCTTTACACGCACCATCTATACCGACTCGCTCATCCGCATCAAGAGTCTCAAGGATAGTACCCGCCGAATCATTACCATTAACGATATCCGACCGGGAGAGTATAAGATCCTCTTCGATTATAAGGTCGACTCGCTCGACAACAACCTCCAGCGTAAGACGATGATGTGGTTCGAGAGGGAGGATAGCACCCGTGTCTCGCAACAACAGTATGTTCTGCGAAAGACGTATGATACGGAGGAGTTCTCGCGTGTGATGATTCCTAAGGGGGATTGCGTTCGTTTGGTTATTGATTTGTTGCACGTCAATAAGGATGCGAAGCCTACCTCCCTGAAAGGCAAAAAGGAGAAGAAGCACACAGGCCTTACGGTCACCGACCTTCGTATTGTGCACGTTCCGACAGTCGAAGAGGCGGTCGATTCACTCTACGCTAAGCAGTTGGTAATAAAGATATTTGCAGATGAATTCCTCTCGCTCTTCGATGCGCAGGATAGCCTCGCATCTGGCGCTGTTGCCCTCAGGGATACTCTCTAAGCCGCTAATCACGTTGCGCGACGGAGAGGTTGTCGCCATCGAGCAGTGGGATAGGCTCGATGCGATGGCGGGTGTGGAGTTCTATGCCGGAATCCTTGTGCCGGGAATGGTTAATGCCCACTGCCACCTCGAACTCTCGTACCTGGAGGGGCAAATTGAGCGTAGGGGAGGATTCGCAGCCTTTGCTGCCGGAGTGGCTCGTACGCGCAACCTCTTTACTGCGGAGGATCGCCTTGCGGCGGCTCGACGTGCGTCGGAGAGGATGTGGAGTGAGGGCGTTGAAGCCGTTGGCGATGTGGCCAATGATGTTTCGGCCTTCGCGGTTAAGGAGCAGAGCCCGATTCGCTATAGAACCTTTGCCGAGGTGTTTGGTCTGCGCACAGCCTCGATTGAGGCTATGGAGCCGATGTTGAAGTATGGCGAAACATCGCTTTCGCCGCACTCGACCTACTCGCTGCAAGATGAGATTTTTAAGCGTGTATGCTGCAAGGGTGATGCTCCGCTATCGATTCACTTTATGGAGTCGCCGGGCGAAAGGGAGCTCTACGATGGGCGAGGAGCGCTGCACGAGTGGTATAAAACCCAGGGTTGGGAGTGCGATTTTCTGCACTACGGCTCACCGGCCGAGCGAATCGTGGCGAGTGTGCCGGCCGATCGCAGCCTGATTCTGGTGCACAACTGCTGCGTTACGCAGCGCGATATAGATGTGATTATGGGCCACTTTACGGCTCCGGTCTATTGGGCGGTGTGCCTCGCTTCGAACGACTACATTTCGGGGCTGATGCCCGACGTGGAGTTGCTGCGCCGAAATGGCCTTAATATATGTATAGGTACCGACTCGCTCGCCTCGAACTCTTCGTTGGAGATGATGGCCGAGCTGAAGAGGCTCTCCGACTACCCGCTGGAGGAGGTGCTGACCTGGGCTACGGCCAATGGAGCGGATGCTCTCGGCTATGGAGCGGAGCTGGGTAGAATAGAGATTGGCAAGAGGTGCGGCCTGGCCGTAATCGATGCCCTTGATTATGAAAAGGTGAGATTAACGGAGCTCTCAACCGCTCGCCGCATCGTGTGATGTGAGGTGGCGAGTTGTTGATAAAATCTCCGAAACATTATTGGAACATTGCTGATTAAATAAGTAACTTTACCACCAGATATGGAAACTACAACCAATACGACTTTGTACCATATTCCCGTGCTGCTCGAGGAGTCGGTTGATCTGCTGGAGATTAAGCCCGACGGGTGCTACGCCGACCTCACTTTTGGTGGTGGCGGACACTCGCGTCATATCCTCTCAAAGCTGGGAGCCGAGGGTCAGCTCTACTCGTTTGACCAGGATGCCGACACGAAGGCCAACTGCCCCGAAGATGAGCGTTTCCACTATGTGGAGAGCAACTTTAGGTTTATGCGAGGGGCTCTGCGCCTAAGGGGCGTTGCTCAGGTGGATGGCGTGTTGGCCGATCTGGGTGTCTCGTCGCACCATTTCGATGCGGCTGAGCGAGGTTTTTCGTTCCGCAGTGATGCGCCGCTCGATATGCGAATGAATCGCCGTGGCGGTATGACGGCTGCTGATGTGGTCAATAATTACGATGTGGATGCGCTGGCGCAGATACTGAAGATGTATGGCGAGTTGGACACTACGTGGAAGATTGCCAACTGCATTGAGCGTGCTCGTAAAGTTGAACCTATTCGCACTACGGGTGAGTTGGTTGCGGCAGTTGCCCCCTGCACCCCGAAGAAGGAGGAGGCTAAGTTCCTCACAAAGCTCTTTCAGGCGTTGCGTATCGAGGTTAATGGCGAGATGGAGGCACTGAAGATGGCTCTCGAGCAGAGTCTGAAGGTGCTACGCCCGGGAGGTCGTCTGGTGGTGATTTCGTACCACTCGCTGGAGGATCGCTTGGTTAAAAACTTCTTCAAGAGCGGCAACTTTGAGGGTAAGGTCGAAAAGGATTTTTATGGTCGCGTATCGTCGCCCTTTGAGGTGGTTACTCGCAAGGCGGTGATACCTACCGACGAGGAGATTGCACGCAATCCTCGTTCGCGTTCAGCAAAACTGCGTGCAGCGATAAAATTATAGATAGACGATGTATAAGGATACCGACTTCAATCCCGATCGTGAGCGCGAGGAGCAGCTGGCTGCCGAGCGCGAGGCGTTGGCTCGTACCATACGCCGAGAGGTGCTGCGCGTCAATAGAGGCGAGGCGGAGGAGGATATCCGTGCCGATCTGGAGCAGATGGAGGCCGAGCGTGCCGAGCGAGAGGCCGAGGAGGAGCAGGCTCGAGAGCGTAATGCCAGCATCTGGCGCCAATTCTTTTCGGGTAGGATTCTCGTGCACGATATGGTGCGCGGAAGCTACCGCTATGTGGCCATAATCGTCGCAATGTTTTTTGCAAGTATCGTAGTGCTCTTCTGGGCGCTGCGACTCGATATTCGTTATGCGCGCCTTAGCGATGAGGTGCAACTGCTCCACGAACGCTCGATTCGTATGCAGGAGCAGCGCTACCTTCGTTCGTCGCACTCGGCTATTGTCGAGAGTCTGCGTGAGCGAGGATTGGATTTGTATGACCCGTTACGCCCGAGTGAGGTGATTGAGTAGGCTATGGCACAAGAACCGAAGAAGATAAAAGAGGATATCCTGCTGCGAGTGCGAGTTTTGTACTTGCTCTTCTTTGTCGTGGGATTTATCATCGCCGGCCGACTCCTCTGTGTGCAGTTCCTCAGCCACGACACGAGGGTTAATGCCGAGAAGCTCGAGCGCAGAATCTTCTCGCGTAAGGAGGTGCTGGCTCATCGTGGAACAATCTTCTCGCGCACGGGTGAGCCGCTGGCAACCTCTATTTTCAGATATACCGTACTCTTCGACTTTGGTTGCGAGGGCTTCGATGATGAGGCTGTGTATCGCCGCCAGTGCGACTCGCTCTCGAAGTTGCTTGCCCTGCACTTCAAAGATAAGAGTGCGAAACAGTACTACGATCGCTTTATTGCCGAGCGCCAAAAACACTTCAAGGTGACCTACATAAAGGATACCCTTATTCCCCGCTCGGAGGGGTGGTTGGCTCGCCTCTGGGATAGAATGAGGGGTGAGGAGTTCCGCACCGAGAAGCTCTACGACACGGTGCGCAAGCACAACCCCGTGCGAATGTTCCGTGATATTGACTACGGCGAGTGGCAGACGTTGCGTAACTTCCCGATCCTGAATCGAAATATGGGTTGGTCCTTTGATATCGAGAAGCACGATGAGCGAATCTTTACCCGCCAGGAGCTGGCACGCTGCACCATCGGCCGTAGTAGCGAGAATCAAGGAACCTACGGAATAGAGCATATCTTCCGAGATGCCCTGCGTGGACAGGATGGTATGGAACTACGACAGCGAATAGCTCCGGGATATACAGCCCGCATTGAGGATAAAGATAACGTAGAGGCTGTGGACGGAACGGATGTCTACACTACGATAGATATTGATATTCAGGAGGTTGCCGACCGTGCCCTGAGGGACCAATTGGAGAAGGAGAACGGAATCTGGGGAACAACGATGGTGATGGAGGCGCAGACGGGAGATCTGTTGGCGATGGTCAATCTGAGCCGCAATAAGCAGGGTGCTTATGTCGAGAACTTCAACCACGCCCTACAGTCGCGTGCCGAGCCGGGTTCGACCTTCAAGTTGGCAGTGCTCTTGGCTCTGCTCGAGGAGGCTGGTTTGCCCCTCTCGACCGAGTACGACTCGGGAAGCGGTAAGAGGGTCATCATCACCGAGAATGCCCCGAAGATTAAGGTTGCCGACTCGCACGATGTGGGTAGTGTGATAGATATGCGCAAGGCGATGGCCGAGTCGGCTAACGTATACTTCGCAAAGGCGGTCTACGAGACCTACCAGAAAGAGCCTGAGCGATATGTCAAGTTCCTGCGCTCGCTGCATCTCGACCGCAAGGTTATGACCTCGCTGCCCGATATGGGAGAGGTTTCGCCTCGCTTCCCCTATCCCGGATCGAAGATTTGGTATAAGCATACGACCCTTATAAAGTTGGGTTATGGATATGGTATCGAGCTGACGCCGATCCAGATCCTGACGCTCTACAATGCCGTGGCGAATGGCGGCAAGATGGTCGCACCACGTCTGGTGACCAAGCTGGTTAAGGATGACGAGGTGGTTGAGGAGTTCCCGGTGGAGGTATTGGTCGATAAGATCTGCTCGAATAAGACGCTGGAGATGGTGCGCGAGTGTCTGGAGGGTGTTGCCAAAGAGGGTACTGCCAAGGAGTACTTCGGCGAGGGCAAGGTGCCCTTCCGTGCCGGCGCAAAGACCGGTACAGCACAGTTTGCGCAGGGAAATATCTCATACAGTGACGGCTACTATATGGGTTCGATGGTGGCATTCTTCCCCATCGAGAATCCGCGCTACACCATTCTGACCACAATCTTCAAGAGGAGAGGTACGGGTACCTACTACGGAGCGGGATTGGCCGGTCCGGTGGAGAAGAAGGTATCGTCGTTTATCTACAATCGCGAGAATGATTGGTATGGAAGGGTTGAGAGTGACGAGTTTGATCACCACCCGACCGATATGAAGGGTGGCAATATCGCCCAGACACGCAAGGTTGCTGACGAACTCTCGCCTCGGGTGAACTCCGACCGCCGTGCAGGCTGGGGTACGGCTCGAGTAGATTCAACCTCGAATGTGGTCATTAAGTCGTTGGCAGACGAGCCGATGCGTATGCCCGATGTGAGAGGTATGGGACTCAAGGATGCACTCTTTGTGCTCGAGAGTCGAGGTGTCAAGGTGACAACAACGGGCAAGGGTGCCGTTTATAGACAGAGCATCAAGGCCGGTGAACCGATACGACGTGGTGCCCAAGTAAATTTAACACTGAAGTAGAAGATGAGAAGATTGCAAGATATAATTTCGGCAGTGGAGCCTATCCGCATTGTTGGTGATGCGACCGTAGAGGTGTCGGCTCTCAATTACGATTCGCGCCGTGTGGCTGAGGGCGATTGCTTCTTTGCAGTTGTCGGCGTGCAGAGCGATGGACATAACTACATCCCGCAGGCTGTGGAGCGAGGTGCAAAGGCTGTAGTCTGTGAGCGCCTGCCCGAGAGTGTGGCGGAGGGGGTCTGCTACCTGCAGGTGGCGGATACGAATGCGGCTATGGCCGATATGGCTGCAGCCTTCTACGACCACCCGAGCCACGAATTAAAACTTGTGGGTGTGACAGGCACGAATGGTAAGACCACTACGGCTACGCTCCTCTACGACCTCTTTAAGATGCTTGGCTACCGTGCGGGATTGATCTCAACGGTGGTCTACCGTGTGGGTGAGCGCGAGATTGAATCGACCCACACTACACCCGACGCTATCCGCTTGAATGCGATGCTGCGCGAGATGGTGGATGAGGGTTGCGACTACTGCTTTATGGAGTGCTCGTCGCACGCGATTGTGCAGGATCGAATCCGAGCCTTGCGCTTTGCGGGCGGAATGTTTACCAACCTTACGCACGACCACCTGGACTATCATAAAACCTTTGCAGAGTATATCCGCGCCAAGAAGCTTTTCTTCGACCGACTGCCGAAGGAGGCCTTTGCGCTGACCAATATCGACGACAGAAATGGTCGTGTTATGGTGCAGAATACCCGTGCTGCGGTGCGTACGCTCTCGTTGCGCTCGATGGCCGATTTTCGTTGTAAGTTGGTCGAACAGCTGCTCGACGGAATGTTGTTGCGCCTCGATGGCGAGGAGGTGTGGGTGAAGTGCATTGGTCGCTTCAACGCCTACAATATGCTGACGATCTACGCAGCGGCACTGATGCTTGGCCAGCGCAAAGAGGAGGTGCTGACGGCGCTGAGCGCTCTGCATTCGGTGAGCGGCCGCTTCGAGTATATTCGTGCCGAGGATGGCACTACGGCGGTGGTCGATTATGCCCATACGCCCGATGCGCTGGAGAATGTGATTACCACGATCGAGGAGATTCGTCGCCCCGACCAAAACCTGATTGTTCTGTGTGGCTGCGGAGGCGATCGCGATAAGACCAAGCGCCCCGAGATGGCTGCAATTGCGGTGAGATATGCTACCACTTCGATCTTTACCTCGGACAATCCTCGCACTGAGGACCCCGAGCAGATTCTCTGCGATATGGTCGAGGGATTGCCGTTGGATGCACGCTATCTGAAGATTGCCGATCGTGGGGAGGCTATCCGCACGGCTGCGATGTTGGCTCGCCCGGGAGATATTATCCTGCTGGCCGGCAAGGGTCACGAGACCTATCAGGTGATTGGCACCGAGAAGATTCATTTCGATGATAGAGAGGAGATTAGAAAATACTTCTCGATGAGAAAATAACACCCCCTCCACAAATAGATGAAGAACTAAAATAAAACCCAATAAAGATGCTCTATTCACTTTTCAACTATCTCAATCAAGTGTATGACCTTCCGGGCTCGGGAATGTTTCAGTACATTTCGTTCCGTTCGGCTATGGCGATTATCTTCTCGCTATTGATAGTCATCGCATTCGGTATGCCGATTATTCGTTCGTTGCAGCGTCGCCAGATTGGCGAGGAGATTCGTGATCTCGGCCTGCAGGGCCAGCTCGAGAAGCGCGGAACCCCCACGATGGGAGGTGTGATTATCCTCTTGGCGGTGTTGGTGCCGATGTTGCTCTTCGGCCGATTGGATAATATCTATACGCAGCTGATGATCATCTCGACCGTATGGCTCGGCATTATCGGCTTTCTGGATGACTATATCAAGGTTTTTCGCCATCACAAGGAGGGCCTGAAGGGTCGTTTTAAGATTGTTGGACAGGTAGGTCTGGGCATCATCGTAGGATGTGCAATGTGGTTCTCGGAGGATGTTGAGGTGAGAGAGAAGATCACAACTCCGGTCGAGACAATCTATGTTGCCGAGGAGTCGGGCGAGGCTGTGGCTTCGCGTGTTGAGCAGGTGGTGGTGTCGACCCAGAGCGTTAAGTCGCCGACAACGACCATCCCCTTCATTAAGGATAACGAGTTCCACTATGCGTGGGCTACGGGCGGTAACGAGAAGTTGGCGTGGCTGCTCTACGTCATTGTGGCGATTTTCGTGGTTACGGCCGTGTCGAACGGAGCAAATCTTACGGATGGATTGGATGGTCTGCTTACCGGTGTATCGATCCCGATTGTGGCGGTGCTGGGAGTGCTGGCCTAC
>JAGBVQ010000190.1 GCA_017630245.1 Alistipes sp.
GCATAAGTCTATTGACCCCGAGAAGACGGTCTACGAGGTTATATCTCAAAACTCGGACCTTATCACTCTGGGCAATCGCCAAGTTCCCGCGCGTGCGTACGTTGCGCGATTTAACTTTAGTGGTGCCGATCAGGAGAAGAAGTGCGGTATGCTCTCGGGTGGTGAGCGTAACCGACTCCATCTGGCTTTGGCACTTAAGGAGGAGGGCAACGTGCTGCTCTTGGATGAGCCGACCAACGATATCGATGTGAATACACTTCGTGCGTTGGAGGAGGGTCTCGAGCACTTTGCGGGCTGTGCGGTGATTATCTCGCACGACCGTTGGTTCTTGGACCGTGTGGCTACCCACATCCTCTCGTTCGAGGGCGACTCGAAAGTTGTCTTCTACGAGGGCTCGTACTCGGAGTATGAGGAGTGGAAGAAGGCGCAGGGAATGGATACTACCCCCCACCGCGTGAAGTACCGCAAGTTGGTGGAGTAGGTAATTACACTATTACACTATTACACTATTACAGGGGTTACAGGGATTACACCTATTACACTGATTACAGTGATTACACTTATTACACGATTACACGATTACAGGGGGTGCCCCCCACTTGTAATCGCTGCAATCTTGTAATGACTAAAGGTGAAAGGCTAACGGCTAACTGCCAATGGCTAAAAGCAAAAAATAACAAACTGCCAACGGCCAATGGCCAATGGCTAATAGCAAAAATAACAACAGCCAATAGCTAATAGCTAACGGCTAAAAGCAAAAATTATGGCACAAAAACCATCAGTTCCAAAGGGTACGCGTGACTTCTCGCCCGTCGAGATGAGCCGCCGCCAATATATATTTGATACCGTGAAGAGCGTATTCCGCACCTATGGATTCGCTCCGCTCGAGACCCCCGCAATGGAGAATCTCTCTACCCTGCTGGGTAAGTATGGCGATGAGGGCGATAAGCTCCTCTTCAAGATCCTTAACTCGGGCGAGTATGGCGCTAACCTCTCGCAGGAGGAGCTGCGCAACGCTTCGAAGATCTGTGAGAAGGGCTTGCGCTACGACCTGACCGTGCCCTTTGCACGCTATGTCGTGCAGCACCGTGACGAGATTTCGTTCCCCTTCAAGCGCTTCCAGATCCAGCCCGTGTGGCGTGCTGACCGCCCCCAGAAGGGTCGCTACCGCGAGTTCTACCAGTGTGACGTGGATGTTATCGGCTCGCGCTCGTTGCTCAATGAGGTGGAGTTGGTGCAGATTGTAGATGCTGTATTTGCAAAGCTGGGTATCCGCACCGTGCTGAAGATGAACAACCGCAAGATTCTCTACGGCATTGCCGAGGCTATCGGCCACGCAGATAAGATGATCGATATCACGGTGGCTATCGACAAGTTGGAGAAGATCGGACTCGATAACGTGAAGGCCGAACTGCTCGGTCGAGGCTTGGACGAGGAGGCTGTTTCGCAGCTTCAACCTATCCTCGAGTTGGAGGGCACTAATTCGCAGAAACTCGACAAGTTAGCCGAGGTTATCTCTTCGTCGGAGGAGGGTCTTAAGGGTATCGACGAGATGCGTACAATCTTCTCGATGATCGAGGCTCTGGGCGTTGCTCTGCCCGTGGAGTTGGACCTCTCGCTGGCGCGTGGTCTGAACTACTATACGGGTGCTATCTTCGAGGTTAAGGCTCTGGATTATGCTATCGGCTCGATCTGTGGAGGTGGCCGCTACGACAACCTTACGGGTATCTTCGGTCTGCCCGATGTGTCGGGTGTGGGTATCTCGTTCGGTGCCGACCGTATCTATGATGTTATGACGGGCTTGGAGCTCTTCCCCGAGAGTGTTGATTGCTCTACGCAGGTGCTCTTTATGAACTTCGGAGAGGCGGAGCAGATGGCCTCGCTGCGTATCATTTCGGAGCTTCGCAAGGCGGGTATCGCTGCCGAGATCTACCCCGAGTCTGCCAAGATGAAGAAGCAGATGGAGTATGCTAACCGCCGCCAGATCCCCTACGTTGTTATCATCGGCTCGCAGGAGCTGGACGAGGGCGTGGCTACGGTGAAGAATATGCGCTCGGGCGAGCAGCAGCAGGTGGCTTTCGATAAGGTTGCAGCTGTTATCTGCGAGTAGCCTTAGGTGGGTTAAATATCTGTAAATCAGAAAAGTATAATCAAGGTGTCAGCGACTAAACTCTACGGCTTGATAGGTCGCCCATTGGGCCATTCGGCATCGGCACGATACTTTGGCGAGAAGTTTCTGCGCGAGGGAATCTCTGCGCGCTACGACCTCTATGAGTTGCCCGAGATTGGTGCTGTGGAGGAGTTGTTGCCGCTTGATATTGAGGGATTTAACGTCACTATACCCTACAAGCGTGAGATTATGCCTCTGCTCGACGAGATCTCGCCCGAGGCTCAGGCCGTAGGTGCGGTCAATTGCGTGAAGTGCACAGCGGGTCGCAGGGTCGGATATAATACGGATGTTGTCGGCATTCGCCACTCGTTGGATGCCCTGCTTGGTGATCTTCAGGGGCTTAAGGCCCTTGTTCTCGGCACGGGAGGAGCTTCGCAGGCGGTGCAGTATGTCTTGGCAGAGAGGGGCATAGAGTACCTTCTCGTCTCGCGTGATACGACTCGTGGTAACCTTACCTACGAGGATATAACCCCCGAAATCGTTGCGGAATATCGCCTTATAATCAACGCTACGCCCGTTGGAATGTACCCCCATATCGAGGAGGCTCCCGCCCTGCCATACGATGCGCTCACGGGTGCAAACTACCTCTTCGATACGATCTATAATCCGGCACAAACCGAGTTCTTGAAGCGTGGTGAACGCTTTGGTGCACAGACGATTAACGGCGTTATGATGTTCACCTCCCAGGCAGAAGCTTCGTGGGAGATTTTTAGCCATTAGCCTTCGGCGGCCATTAGCCATTAGCCATTAGCTATTAGCCATTCGCCTTTAGCTATTAGCCGTTGGCCTTTCACCTTTCACCTTTCACTCCCGACCAATTACACCCAATTACACCCAATTACACCCCTGTAATCGTGTAATTGTGTAATTGTGTAATTTCAAGCCTCTAAAGCGTCGGCCCCAGAATCTGCTTTGCCTCCTCCAGATCCTCTTCGCAGACCACCAGCCTGCAGGGCACGGCAGGCGGATAGAGGCTCGACATAAACTCGTTCTCGATCTGGGCTTCGATGCCCGCACTGCATAGCAGTGATTTGGCCATTTCGGCCTCCATTGACGAATTGTACTCCGCCAAAACTACAAACTCTCTACGCTCCATATCACGGTGGTATTTAGGTTTCGATAAAGATACGAAAAATTGTTGAAAAAAATGCAATCTTCACACCATTGAATTTGATTTTATATAAGTATATTTGTAATCTGAATAGAAACGCGACTAAAACTGATACCGATGATTGACTTCGTACATCTTCACGTTCACTCTCAATACTCGATTCTCGACGGACAGGCGAGCATCCAACGCTTGGTGGATAAATCCCTATCTGACGGAATGCAGGGTATTGCGCTGACCGATCACGGTAATATGTTCGGTATCAAGGAGTTCTGCAACTACGTAGGCAAGAAGAATAAGGAGATCAAGAGTAAATTGAAGGATGCCAAGGCTCTTGTCGAGCGCCTCGAGAATGGTACGGCTACCCCCGAGGAGCAGGGCGACGACCCCGCAGCTGCACTCCTAAAGGCACAGGAGGCTCTGGCGGCTCTTCCGCAGAAGGAGTTCAAGGCGATGCTGGGTTGTGAGGTCTACGTCGCACGTCGCGGAATGTTGAGCAAGGAGGGCCGAGAGGATCAGAGTGGCTACCACCTTATCCTCATTGCCAAGAACCTGCAGGGCTACAAGAACCTTATCAAGATCGTCTCGAAGGCGTGGACCGACGGATTCTATATGCGCCCCCGTACCGACCACGCGGAGCTGGAGAAGTACCACGAGGGTCTTATCTGCTGCTCGGCTTGTCTGGGTGGTCAGGTGCCCAAGATGATTACTGCCGACCGTCTGGAGGAGGCAGAGAAGGCTGTTTTATGGCATAAAAACCTCTTTGGCGATGACTACTACCTCGAGTTGCAACTCCACAAGGCAACCGTCGAGAGGGCCAACCACGAGGCTTATGAGATGCAGCTCAAGGTCAATCAGCACTTGGTGGAGCTGGCCCGCAAGCACGATGTGAAGCTGATCTGCTCGAACGATGTACACTTTATCGACGAGGATGATGCCGAGGCTCACGACCACCTTATCTGCCTCAATACGGGTAAGGATCTCGACGACCCGAAGCGAATGCTCTACTCGAAGCAGGAGTGGCTCAAGACCCGTGCGGAGATGAACGAGATCTTTGCCGACTACCCTGACGCTCTGGCAAATACCATCGAGGTGTGCAATAAGGTCGAGAACTACTCTATCGACCACGCCCCGATTATGCCGATGTTCGACATCCCTGCCGAGTTCGGCACCGAGGAGGAGTACCGCGCACGCTATACGGGGAAGGACCTCTTCGATGAGTTCACCTGCGACGAGAATGGCAATGTGGTGATGTCGGAGGATGAGGCCAAGAAGAAGATCGACAAGCTGGGCGGATATGAGCGCCTCTATCGAATAAAACTCGAGGCCGACTATCTGGGCAAGCTGGCTATGGATGGAGCGGCTAAACGCTACCCTATGCCCCTCTCGGAGGAGGTCGAGGAGCGTATGAAGTTCGAGTTGCACATTATGAAGACGATGGGTTTCCCGGGCTACTTCCTCATCGTTCAGGACTTTATCGCAGCCGCACGCGAGAAGCTCGATGTGTGGGTTGGTCCGGGTCGTGGTTCGGCTGCGGGCTCGGCTGTGGCCTACTGCCTCGGAATTACGCAGATTGACCCTATTAAGTACGACCTGCTTTTCGAGCGATTCCTCAATCCCGACCGTATCTCGCTGCCCGATATCGATATCGACTTCGATGACGAGGGTCGTGGCCGAGTGCTCAATTGGGTGACAAATAAGTATGGCAAGGAGAAGGTTGCCCACATCATCACCTACGGCACGATGGCGACCAAGATGGTGCTCAAGGATGTGGCTCGTGTGCAGAAACTACCCCTCGAGGAGTCTAACCGCCTCTGCTCGCTTATTCCGGCGCGTATCCCCGACCCAAAGGATAAGGAGAAGCAGCTGAAAATCAATCTGAAAAACTCGATTGCAGCCGTTCAGGAGTTGCAGGATGCTCAAAATTCGGACAATCCTATCCTGAGCGACACGATCAAATATGCCCTCAAGTTGGAGGGAAATGTGCGCGGTACGGGTACCCACGCCTGCGGTACGATCATCTGCCGTGACGACATCACCGATTGGGTTCCGGTCTCGACGGCCGACGATAAGGAGACGGGCGAGAAGATGCTCGTGACCCAATACGAAGGCTCGGTTATCGAGGATACGGGTCTGATTAAGATGGACTTCCTGGGTCTGAAGAACCTCACCATTATGAAGGATGCGGTCGAGAATATCCGCCGTATCAAGGGAGTGGAGATCGATATCGATAATATCCCCATCGACGATCCGGCAACATATAAACTCTACTGCGAGGGCCGCACCATCGGTACGTTCCAGTTCGAGTCGGCGGGAATGCAGAAGTATCTGCGCGAGCTTAAACCCTCGGTTTTCGAGGATCTTATCGCGATGAATGCCCTCTACCGCCCCGGCCCGATGGACTATATCCCCGACTTTATCGACCGTAAGCACGGCCGTAAACCTATCGAGTACGATATCCCGATTATGGAGAAGTACCTGAAGGATACCTACGGAATTACGGTCTATCAGGAGCAGGTGATGTTGCTCTCGCGTCTGCTGGGTAACTTCACTCGAGGCGAGTCCGATACGCTGCGTAAGGCGATGGGTAAGAAGATCAAGTCGAAGCTGGATGAGCTTAAACCCAAGTTTATCAAGGGCGGAACCGACAACGGACACAACCCCGAGGTTTTGGAGAAGATCTGGAAGGATTGGGAGAAGTTCGCCTCCTACGCCTTCAACAAGTCGCACGCAACCTGCTACTCGTGGGTGGCATACCAGACCGCCTACCTGAAGGCCAACTTCCCTTCGGAGTATATGGCGGCGCTGCTGAGTAGCAATATCAACGATATCACCACGCTCACGGAGTATATGAGCGAGGGTAAGTCTATGGGTATCAGTGTGTTGAATCCCGACGTTAATGAGTCGGTGCATCGCTTCTCTTCGAATGCCAAGGGCGATATTCGCTTTGGTTTGGCAGCGATTAAGGGCGTTGGTGAGGCTGCAGCTCAATCGATCATCGACGAGCGAGAGAGAGGTGGCCGCTATAAGGATATCTACGACTTTGTCGAGAGAGTGAACTACTCGGTGGTCAATCGCAAGTGTATGGAGTCTATCGCCTATTCGGGCGGATTTGACTCGATTTGCGACTTCTCGCGTAGTAAATTCTTCTTTACCGATAACTCGGGTCTAAGCTTCCTCGAGCAACTTATGCGCTATGGTCAGCGCTTCAAGTCCGAGAAGCAGAATGCCCAGCAGAGCCTCTTTGGTGGCGATACGGGCACGGTCGATCTGCAACGTCCCCAGGTACCCGTCTGCGAGGATTGGAACCTGTTGGAGGGTCTGAAGAAGGAGAAGGAGGTCATCGGACTCTACCTCTCGTCGCACCCGCTGGATGATTATCGCATAATTATTGATAATATCTGCAATGCGGAGCTTCCCGATCTGGATAATCTCGCACCTCTGGAGGGTCGTGAGGTTGTTGTGGCGGGTATCGTTACGGGAGTGGATATGCGTACCACCAAGGATGGCAGACCGTGGGGAAGGGTCAAGCTGGAGGGTTATGGCGGTAGCCACGAGTTTACCCTCTTCTCGAAGGATTTTGAGAAGTTCCGCCAATATATCTTCCCCGACTACTATCTCTGCGTTCGTGGTAAGGTGCAGAAGCGCCCCTACGGCAAGGATCCCGATGAGTTGGAGTATCGCATCTCTACGATTACGCCCCTGGCAGATATGCGTGATGCGGTGAAGGAGGTGGTCATTACCCTACCCCTCTCCTCGATCGATAAGGATCTGATTAAGGATCTGAGTGCGGCGGTCAAGAAGTCGAAGGGAAATGCTCTGTTGCGCCTGACGGTTGTCGATGAGATTGATGGCGTAGCCCTGCGTCACTTCTCGCGCAAGTACCGTGTATGTGTGACCAACGAGCTTGTGGATTGCTTGAAGAGATACCAATTGAAATATACAATATCGTAAATATTAACTAATTAAACACTAAGAGATTATGGCATTACAGGTTACAAACGAGAACTACGCAGAGGTTCTTGCATCGGGTCAGCCGGTGGTTATTGATTTTTGGGCAGAGTGGTGTGGTCCCTGCCGTATGGTAGCACCCATCGTCGAGGAGCTCGCAGCCGAGTATGAGGGCAAAGTACTTATCGGCAAGTGCGACGTTGATGACAACGACGACATCGTAGCCGAGTACAAGGTTCGCAACATCCCCACTATCGTATTTATCAAGGGTGGCGAGGTTGTTGACAAGCACGTTGGTGCTATTAGTAAGGATGCGCTCAAGGCTAAAATCGACGCACTTCTCTAAACGCGCCTAAAAAGGTAATTTTGGTGTTATACGAGCCTGTGTGAACAGGGAAATACGCTCAGTATTCCCCTGCTTCACCCAACCTCGCAAGCCTAAAAATTCCTCTTTTTATCCACGTTTAGGGGCGCTTGGGATGTGAGGGTATAGTTTGTATAACAATAAAGAAAAAGCTGCTTGGAAACGCTCCAGGCAGCTTTTTTAATGGGTTATAACGTGTGCTGTTATTCTCTACAACTTACTCAATATCTCGTAATTAACCTCCTTAAACGAGTCGATAACAAGGTCCGAACCAGCCTCCTCGAGGCTCTGGCGAGGCAGTGTCGTTGTCAGGGTCACAACCTTCATACCCGCAGCCTTTGCAGCCTCCACACCCGACAGTGCATCCTCAAATACGATACACTCCTCGGGTTGCAGACCCAACCTCTCGGCAGCCGTAAGGAAGATTTCGGGTGAGGGTTTGCAGTGTGTCACATCATTGGCGCAGACTCTCGCCTCGAACCATCTCTCCAACTCGCACGCCTTCCAGACCATATCCACATTCTCGAAGCTGCCCGACGAGCCTACCGAGCACTTTATGCCGTGAGCCTTCATCTCCTCCAAGAACTCCTTCAGCATAGGCATAAGCTCCGCCTTGGGGCCATAGATCTCGCGATAAAGACTCTCCTTCTCTTCGCCGAGGGCTTCCGCACCCATCAGCTCCATCTGCTTGGGCAGCAACACCGAGAAGACATCCTCAAGTCCTCGACCCGCAAAATATGATAGATCGCCATCCCAACCATGCTCTTCGTATCTCTGGCAGAGAAGGACAAATGCTTGTGCGTGATAAGGCATACTGTCAACCAGCACACCATCCATATCGAAAATCAATCCTTTGAACATATCGTATCTATTCAGTTATTTAACGTTTTTCAGTGCACCCAGACGCTTCAGGCAGTAGAGCATCGACTCCCTCCAGTGGGGAATCTCAATACCGAAGGTGCTCTTGAATTTGCTCTTGTCGAGTACCGAGTATGGCGGACGGGTAACCTTCGATGGGAACTCCGACGAGTGGCAGGGAACAATTCGACACTGGTGACCTGCCGCCGCCGCAATCTCCGTCGCAAAGTCAAACCACGAGCAGGCTCCCTCATTCGAGAAGTGATACAACCCCTCACGGCCCTCATATACATCGCCATCAATAATCGAAAATATCGCCAGCGCAAGATCTCCGGCATAGGTCGGTGTGCCCACCTGATCGAATACGACCTTCAGGGCCTCGTTCTCTCCCGTTAGGCGCAACATTGTCTTGAGAAAGTTGCCACCAAACTCCGAATAGAGCCACGCCGTGCGCAGGATTATCGCCTTGCAACCCGACTCCGCCACGGCCTTCTCGCCCGCAAGCTTGGTGCGACCATAGGCCCCGAGTGGCGATGTGGGCATATCTTCGGTGCGAGGTGTATTGCCCTCAGTACCAAATACATAGTCGGTTGATATGTGGACAAGTGTTGCATCCATCTTCTTGGCTGCCTCAGCCAGATGACCAACAGCTTCTGCGTTGAGTTTCAGGGCTGTAGCCTCATCCTCCTCGGCGCGGTCTACGTTGGTATATGCGGCGCAGTTGACGATCACATCTACCCTATTCTCTGCGAAGAAACTCTCCACTGCAGCCTTGTCGGTTATGTCCAACTCGGCGATATCGGTGGGGATATACTCGTTGGGTGATACGGCACCGAGTCGGCTCAATTCGCGACCGAGCTGTCCGTTTGCACCCGTAATGACTATGCGTTTACTCTGCATCGTATCTAAGTATTAAAATAGGTCTATTGCATCCTTGAGTAGCGGGTTTCGGGTATCCTTCTCCGAGAGGATTACCTCCTGGGTCGGAATGCCCCAATCGATTCCGAGTTCAGGGTCGTTCCAAGCTATGCCTCGCTCCTGGGTGGGTGCGTAGTAGTTGTCGCAACGATATTGGAATACGGCCTCCTCCGAGAGTACGGCAAATCCGTGCGCAAATCCACGCGGCACGAACATCTGTCGCTTATTCTCCTCCGAGAGTTCGGCTGCCACATACTTGCCGAATGTGGGAGATGAGCGACGCAAATCCACTGCCACATCCAGCACTCGACCCTTCACTACGCTCACCAGCTTCGCCTGTGCAGCCTCGCCACACTGATAGTGGAGACCACGCACCACGCCGTAGCACGACTTTGACTCATTCTCCTGAACGAATCGCACAGGTCCAACCTCCTGGTCGAATACTCGCTGTGAGTAGGCCTCGAAGAAGTATCCTCGCTCATCGCCGAAGATCTTGGGCTCGAGTAGCACAACGCCCTCTATGTCGGTCTTGATTATATTCATACTCTGTGTCGTATTTAACAAAGTGCTAAATTAGACAAAATATTGCGGATGGCAAAGATTTACTCCATTTTTTTGGGGATGAGCCCCCTCGGGAGCGGATTTTGGGATTTGGTGGATTAAAAAATATTTTTTTATAAAAATCCTCATTTTGTTTGGCTGTTGCGAAAAAATCCTACGCTCGCATTAAGATTTGTAGTCTTCGGTGTCCTAAATATGCCAAATTGTAACCCATCGCAGCCTTTTGAACCCCAAAACTGCGCTATGCAGATTTTGAAGATTAAAAAAAATAACGTATCTTTCGGGATGAAACAGAGAAAGATGAACATTTTCACCATTTTCAATTTCAAAACAAACAATTACTTTATATTAACTAAAACATTTAACACTATGAGAAAATTTAGACTTTTGTTCGCTATGGTGTTGGCAGCAGCTGTATCGTTCACAGCGTGCGAGCC
>JAGBVQ010000191.1 GCA_017630245.1 Alistipes sp.
TCACCTGCACCATCAACGATGGTAGTATTCTCCTTGGTGAGGGTCACCTTCTCGGCAGTTCCGAGTACATCGAGCGTAGCATCCTCAATCTTCATACCCTTATCGGTCGAGATTACGGTTGCACCTGTGAGAACTGCGATATCCTCCAACATCTCCTTGCGACGGTCGCCAAAGCCCGGAGCCTTGCAAGCTGCGATCTTGAGCGTACCACGCAACCTATTTACAACCAACGCCGAGAGAGCATCGCCATCAACATCCTCGGCGATGATCAGCAGCGCACGGCCACTCTTTGCCACCGGCTCGAGCACATTCATCAACTCCTTCATTGCCGAGATCTTCTTGTCGGTAATCAGGATGAAGGGATTCTCGAGCTGTGCCACCATCTTCTCGGTATCGGTCATAAAGTATGCCGAGATATAACCGCGGTCGAACTGCATACCCTCAACAACCTCAACGTGAGTCTCGGTACCCTTAGCCTCCTCAACGGTGATTACGCCCTCGTTATTAACCTTAGCCATAGCCTCGGCGATAAGCTTACCGATATTATTGTCGTTGTTAGCTGAAATGGTAGCCACCTGCTCGATCTTCGAGAAGTCGTTACCTACAACCTGGCTCTGCTTGCGAAGCGAAGCGACAACCTCAGCCACAGCCTTATCCATACCTCGCTTCAGATCCATCGGGTTGGCACCTGCTGTCACATTCTTCAGGCCTACGCTGATGAGCGACTGTGCCAGAACGGTTGCGGTAGTGGTACCATCACCCGCATCGTCATTGGTCTTCGAGGCAACCTCCTTGACCATCTGTGCACCCATATTTGCAAAGGGATCCTCCAACTCGACCTCCTTAGCGACCGAAACACCATCCTTGGTCACCTGCGGAGCACCGAACTTCTTGTCGATAATCACATTGCGACCCTTGGGACCGAGGGTCACCTTCACTGCATTTGCCAGCGCATCAACACCCTCCTTGAGAAGGTCACGCGCCTCTACGTTATATTTAATCTCTTTTGCCATTTTCGTCTTCGTTTTAATGTTTTACTTCTCGACCACAGCCATAATATCCTGCTGCTTCATCATCAGGTAGTCCTCACCGTCGATATGGAGCTCAGTGCCGGCATACTTACCATAGAGCACCTCGTCGCCAACTGCAACCTCCATCTTAATCTCGGCAGTACCGGGGCCTACAGCCACAACCTTACCAGCCAGAGGCTTCTCTTTTGCAGTATCGGGGATAATCAGACCTGATGCGGTCATCTCTTCTGCCGGATTGGGCTTCACCAATACACGGTCCGAAAGGGGTTTTACGTTCATAGTTTTTCTGTTTTTATTATTGTTTATAAATTTTCTGTTTGGTTTTGCTTTGAGCAAACGGTATGCCAAAGGGCGAAATTATGAAAACTATGACAAATAGCGATATCTCTGACATAAAATTTTGACATTTTGTCAGAAAATGGCTACATTTGTCTAAATATATACCTAAACAGAGCTAATATATGAAACGCATCTATCTTCTCATCCTCGCCTGCCTTGTTGCGACATTCACCTATGCAGACAATATCCTCCCCGTCGGAAAGGCTCATCCTTACCTTATCCTCCAAAAGGGAGATATGGAGAAGATTCGCACCCTGGTCGGTAGCGATTCGGTAGCATTGCGTCTACACAATGAGATTGCCAACATCGCCAACCGTACGATGCAGCAGCCCGTCAATGAGCGCATTCAGATCGGAAAGCGAATACTTCACGTTTCGCGCAGTGTATTGGAAAGGGTTACTTCGCTCTCGTATATGTATCTCTACACCGGTGAAGAGAAGTATGCCGAGCGAGCCGAGAAGGAGATGCTGGCTGCAGCCTCATTCACCGATTGGAACCCCTCGCACTACCTCGACACGGGCGAGATGACCGCAGCGCTGGCTATCGGTTTCGATTGGCTCTACGACCAACTCCCGGAGTCGAGCCGTTCGGCAATTGCCGATGCAATAGCCGAAAAGGGTCTGCGTGCTGCGGAGCTGAGCGATTATTGGTGGTATCGTGGCGCCAATAATTGGAACTCGGTATGCCACGCCAGTATCGTTATGGGCTCGATTATGATCGCCGACCGCTACCCCGAGCTTGCTAAGTTCCACTTTGCAAAATCGACCAAGAGCAACCATCTGGCACCCCCGTCGTATGGTCCCGAGGGTGTCTACCCCGAAGGTTATAGCTATTGGGACTACGGAACGTGGTTTCAGGTGTTGATGATCGAGACTTTGCGTTCATCGGGACTTGATACACAAGGCTTGGAGAAGTACCCCGGCTTTATTGAGTCGGCCCGCTTTATGGACTATATGCAATCGTTCGATCAGCGTGTCTACAACTTCTCGGACGATGGCGTAGCAGCCAACATTAGCAACCCGCTACTCTATTGGTTTGCTGCCGAAGCCAACGATATGTCGCTTCTGTGGAACGATCGCATCATCACCTCGTCATCCAAGCATCTACGCATCTACAGCCGCCGTCTTTTGCCTTTGGCTATGATATTTATGACCCGTTGTGACCTGGAGAAGGTTGCACCGAGCCAGAATCGTTGCTGGTCGGGTCTGGGCGAGCAGCCAATCTTTATCTGCCGCGACGAGAAGTTCTACCTCGGCGCAAAAGGAGGATCGCCGAGCCTACCCCACGCCCATATGGATGCCGGCTCTTTCGTCTATGAGTGGGGAGGTGTCCGCTGGGCTATGGAGCTCGGCTCACAGAGTTATCATCCGCTTGAGGCGGCAGGTGTCGATTTGTGGAATATGAAGCAGGCATCGCAACGTTGGGATGTATTCCGCCTTTCGCTCGACTCTCACAACACCTTGATGGTAAACGATAAGCGTCTGCGAGTTAATGGCTCGGCGCCAATGATAGCACGATTCATCGACCCCGACCGCAGTGGAGCTACATTCGACCTCTCGACGCTCTATTTCGATCTGGAGCGTGCCGTGCGTACGATCACTGTCGACGGAGAGGGCAAGCTGACCGTCGAAGACGAGATGAAGGCCGGAGCGGAGGATTGTCGTGTACGTTGGACAATGTGCACACCCGCCACACCACGCGTTGTAAGTCGCTCGGAGATTGAGCTCGAGTGCAACGGCCACAAGGTATTGCTGCGCGTGGTATCACCAACAAAGGATATCGAGCCGTTTGTACTCCCCAACACCCCGCGCCAAAGCTTCGACACGAACAATAAGGGATCGGTGCGCGTTGGTTTCTACTCGACACTGCCCAGTGGAAAGAGCAAGACTCTGCAGGTGGAGTTAGTACCGCTACAATAAAATCCGAAAATCCAAATAGACTAAAAACAATAAAATTATGAAAAAGTTACTCTTCTTTGCAGCAGCTTCGCTGTTCGCATTTGCGGCAATGGCCCAGAGCACAGATGCTGAGAGATTCGCATCGGCTCCCCGCAAAAACCTCACCCTCCCGAAGGGCGCAAGCGGTTACACCGTAGAGCGTGTAAACCTCTTCGATTCGAAGCAGACAATCTCGGTAATCTGCTACTCACCAAAGCATTTTACCTCAACAATCGTATTGCCCGATTCGCTCACACACCTCTCGAAATCGGCAACGGCTCACGGCGCAGACTTTGCGGTTAATGCCGGCTATTGGGATGTAAGAATCGACCTTCCCTCGACATTTCTGAAACTCAACGGCAAGAATATTGCCGTGACTGCAGACTACGAGAAGGAGAGAGTCGATGGTCTTGTTTGCGTAGGCAAGAAGGGTCTTGTAATCGACTACTGCAAGGCTGACGAGGAGGCTTCATACGCAGCTAAGTACGACAATATTCTGGCATCGGGCCCGATGCTTATTGACGAGGGCAAGAGCGTAGACCACGAGGGCTACACCAAGACTCTGGTTGAGGCGTCACACGGCAAGGATATCGGTGCATACTACACCTACATCCGCCGCCACCCCCGCACTGCCATTGGCACTGACCGCAAAGGCAACATCTATCTGATTGTGGTTGATGGTCGCTCGAAAGGCAATGCCGAGGGTGTAACCATCGCCGAGCTGACTAAGGTTTGCGAGTGGCTCGGCCTGAGTGATGCTATCAACCTCGATGGCGGCAGTTCATCGACTATGTGGAGCAAGAGTGAGGGCGTTATCAACTTCCCCTCGCGCAACACGAAGTTCGACCACGAGGGCGAGCGTCGCGTATCGAGCATTATCTCGGTTAAGAGCAAGAAGTAAGCCCGACAATAGCCACAAAAAAAACCTCCGCCTCAACTCATCGAGGCGGAGGTTTTTGTTATCTATCAGCAGAGAGTTAGTACTTCAACTGCTCGGCAATACGAGTCACCAACTCGGGCTCGAAAGTGCCAATCTGCTCGAAGGTCGGAACGATCTGATCCTTCGCACCATCGTACTTATCAAGCCACTCGGTAATGCGGAAGGGATGCTCCATTATATAGTTCGGACACTGCGATACATTCAGATATGCATCGGGCAACATCGCGTAACGGTCGAAGTTGGTACCATAGTCGAGCTTACACATCGGAGTAAGTGCCACAAAGCGGCGGAAGATACCCTGCTTACCATAGAGACGGGGCTGCTGAGCCATAGCCTCATCGTCGAATGTAAGCTCAACAACAACCTTCTTATTGCACGATACCTTCGGTACGTTCACAATGGGAGCCAACGTATAGCCATCGTAGGTCCACTCGCCATCGCCTGCAAGACGTGCATACTCATAGCTCTTGCCATTAACCTTTACAGACTTGGGCGGGAAGTGTGCGGGGAAGCGCACCTCGTAGCTACGCTCTGCCAGAGCGCCCTCGAAGTCACCCTCGCGAGCCTCGATAACAACGCGGATAACGTTACCCTTAACGCTCTTCGAGATCTTGGTTGTAGCGTACTCATCTGCGTAGTTTGACGACATACCGTTATCCTCGTAGAGCTCGGTCTGGCCATCACCACCCGGGATTACGTTGAGCACCAACTCATCACATTTCTCCTGCAGATTCTTAACTGTCGAAGGATTCATCGGGATAATCGAACCAGCCTTTGCAAAGTAGGGATTTTCGCTAATGGTATAGTGAAGAGTTACCTTCTGATTACCCTTGTACATCGCACCTGTCGAGCAGTCAAACCACTCACCCTCGGGGAACCACATCTCTCTCTCGGCAAGGCCTGTAACCGGATCAACCGGCTTGCAAACTGCCGTTGCAAGGATATCGTCACCGAACATAAACTGCTCCTTCATATCGTAAGCCTCATCGAGCTCGGGCCAATAGTAATACAACGGACGACACATCGAAACACCAGTATCAAAGGTCTGACGTGCAGCAGTATAGATGTAGGGAGCCAGGTCGTAGCGCAGACGGATAGCATTACCCATATCGAACATATGGTCGGGGAATGCCCATACGCGGCGCTCGATTCGCGGATCGCGGGTCGAGTGAGTCTTATAGATCGGAGTAAATACGCCATACTGCAACCAACGAGTGTAGAGCTCGGGGTCGGTCACTGTATCACCCTTGCGGAACATATGGCCACCGATATCGTGACCCCAATAGCCGTAACCTACGTTCGATGCAGTTGCAGTAAACCACGGCAAGAAGCTCAAAGACTCCCACGAAGTGTAGATATCACCCGAGAAACCTACCTGATAGCGGTGCGAGCCCAGACCACCCCAACGGTGATAGATCACGGGGCGCTCCTCGGGATTACGCTCGGTTGCGTGGTGGTTGAATGTATGATTAAGCCAGAATGTGTTGCTCAAGTCCTTCACATACTTACTCTTGCGCCACTGCTGCCAATCGAGCCACCAGAAGTCTACGCCATCCTCCTCCATCGGACCGAGAACGGTATTAAAGTAAGCGTCAGCCCACTTCTGCTCCGACATACGATAGGGCACACCCTCGCCCGGCTGATCCCAGCCATACTCCTTCGCAAAGCGCTCATAGGGCTCCTCGAAGGGCTCGATACCCGATGCGGGGTGGAGGTTAAGTGCGGTCTTCAGATTCTCGGAGTGTACCCACGAAAGGAAGTTCTTCGGCGAGGGGAAGAGCTGCGGCTTCCAGGTGTAACCTGTCCAACCGATACGCTCACCATACTTATCGCGCGGAGCATCCTTGCGACGCAGGGTCCAAGTCTCGTGCCAATCCATATCGACAATCAGCACGTCGATAGGAATACCTACACGCTTAATCTGGCCTACCAGATCGCGGAACTCGCTATCCGAATACATCCAGTAGCGGCTCCACCAATAACCGAACATATACTTCGGAGGAAGAGGAATATCACCCGCAACCTTCGTATAGTCCTTCAGGGCCTTGGTATACTCGTGGCCATAGGCGAAGAGGTAGAGATCCTGACGATCGCCCTCGGGACGGCAATCAACCCACTTACCCCAGTGCGAATCGGTATCAACGAAGAGATGGTTAGCCGAGTCGTCAATCACGCTCCAGCCTGCACGCGAGAGGATACCCTTCTCCATAGGCTCGTGACCGAGCTGCCAACCATCACACTTATCGAGTGTACGGGTTGTACCCATAAGGTTTGCGCTCTCATCGTCACCATAAGTCCAGGTTACCTTCTCGCCGTTCATAACGAACTCTGCCTTAAGATTCTCGGCCGAGAACTTTTCGCCCTTAACATAGGTAAGAGTCACATCTGCGGTCTTGATAACAAGCTCCGCCTCGCTCTGCTCAACCGAAAATTCGGGAACGGGGAGGTTTCGATTGATAAAGGTCAGAGTGGCGTTATCCTCAAAGACGCCATTCTCTGCCCACTCCATACGGATAAGCTGCGAGGTCAGCACCGTAAAGCGCGCATTGCCCGCAACAACAACGGCCTTCTCGTTAGCCTTGGGATCATCCGCAGGGCGCTGCTTCGAGCAGTCACAACCCACAAAAAGCACCAATGCCATAAGGCCCAAAAGTAGATTTTGTAGTTTCATAATATTAAGTATTTGTTTGAGTTTAGATTGTCATTATATCTGTACACAATTTCTCTACTGCGAAGATAACTATATTTTTTGGATTTTATGCACCACGGCCGAGACTCTTTTACAAAAAAGTGTAGGGTACCAATTGATTTTGGCACCCTACACCTTCAAACGAATATTAAATATTACTCTTTAATACTTCAACTGCTCAGCGATACGCGAAACAAGGTCGGGGTTGAAAGTACCGATCTGCTCGAAGGTCGGAACGATCAAATCCTTGGTTGCATCATACTTATCGAGCCACTCCACAAGGCGGAAGGGATGCTCCATAATATAGTTCGGGCACTGCGACACATTCAGATATGCATCGGGAAGCATCGCATTGCGGTCGAAGTTGGTACCATAGTCGAGCTTACACATCGGGGTCAGCACCGCAAAGCGGCGGAAAATACCCTGCTTACCATAGAGGCGGGGCTGCTGAGCCAGAGTCTCCTCGTCGAGAGTGAGTTCGATAACAACCTTCTTACCACACGACATCTTCGGCACGTTTACAATGGGAGCCAACGTATAGCCATCGTAGGTCCACTCGCCATCGCCTGCAAAGCGGTTGTATTCGTAAGTCTTGCCATTAACCTTAACCGACTTGGGCGGGAAGGTTGCGGGGAAGCGTACCTCATAGCTACGCTCAGCCAGAGCACCCTCGAAGTCACCCTCGCGAGCCTCGATAACAACGCGGATAACGTTACCCTTAACGCTCTTCGAAATCTTGGTTGTAGCGTACTCCTCGGCATAATTAGTGCTGTTGCCGTGGTCCTCATAGAGCTCGGTCTGGCCATCACCACCCGGGATTACGTTGAGTACCAACTCATCGCACGCATCCTGCAGATTCTTCACGTTCGAGGGGTTCATCGGGATAATCGAACCAGCCTTTGCGAAGTAGGGATTCTCGCCGATTGTGTAGTGGAGCGTAAGCTTCTGGCCACCCTTGTACATTGCACCGGTAGCACAGTCGAACCACTCTCCCTCGGGGAACCACATTTCGCGTTCTGCAAGGCCTGTAACCGGATCAATCGGCTTACAGATTGCGGTTGCCAAGATGTCGTCACCGAACATAAACTGCTCCTTCATATCGTAAGCCTCATCGAGCTCGGGCCAATAGTAGTACATCGGGCGGCACATCGAAACACCTGTATCAAAGGTCTGACGAGCCGCTGTGTAGATATATGGCGCAAGGTCATAGCGCAGACGGATAGCAGCACGCATATCGAACATATGGTCGGGGAACATCCATACACGACGCTCGATCTTCGGGTCGCGTGTACAGTGAGTCTTATAGATCGGAGTAAATACACCATACTGCAACCAACGAGTATAGATCTCGGGATCGGTCGACTCTACGCCCTTGTGGAACATATGACCGCCGATATCGTGGCCCCAATAGCCATAGCCCACGTTCGAAGCTGTAGCAGTAAACCAGGGCAGGAAGCTCAGGGTCTCCCAAGTGGTGTAGGTATCACCCGAGAAGCCCACCTGATGACGGTGCGAGCCGAGGCCACCCCAGCGGTGGTGAATCATCGCACGGGTATTAGCATCGCGCTCGTTAGCGTGATGAGTAAAGGTGTGATTGAGCCAGAAAGTATTGCTCAAGCCCTTGACATACTTATCTCTACGCCACTGCTGCCAATCGAGCCACCAGAAGTCTACACCATCCTCCTCCATCGGACCAAGAACGGTCTTAAAGTAGGCGTCAGCCCACTTCTGCTCCGACATATGGAAGGGCACACCTTCGCCCGGCTGATCCCAGCCATACTCCTTTGTAAAGCGCTCGTAAGGCTCCTCAAAGGGCTCGATACCCGATGCGGGATGGAGATTGAGCGAGGTCTTCAGCTTCTCGTTGTGCGCCCAAGTGAGGAAGTTCTTCGGCGAGGGGAAGAGCTGCGGCTTCCAAGTGTAACCTGTCCAACCAATCTTCTGACCATACTTATCCTTCGGACAATCCTTGATACGAAGTGTCCAGGTCTCGTGCCAATCCATATCGACAATAAGAACATCGATGGGCACATCAAAACTCTTAATCTGACCCACCAAATCACGGAACTCGCTATCCGAATACATCCAATAGCGGCTCCACCAATAACCAAAGGCATACTTCGGAGGAAGCGGAATATCGCCCGCAACCTTAGTATAATCCTTCAGGGCCTTTGTATATTCGTGGCCATAAGCGAATAGATAGAGATCCTGACGATCGCCCTCGGGGCGGCA
>JAGBVQ010000192.1 GCA_017630245.1 Alistipes sp.
CCGAGTGCTGATACCTGCATCGATGATGACGGGTGCGGTGGTTATGCTCTTGTGTGATATTGTATCGAAGAGTCTGGCTCTGCCCATCAATACAGTAACGGCGTTGGTGGGTGTTCCGATAGTGATTTTTGTAGTAATCCGTAACCGTTCGATACTCTGATGATAAAGCTCGAAAATATAAAACTCGGATATGGCTCGCGCACGCTGCTCGAGGGGGTTTCGACAACCTTCGAGGCGGGTACGCTGACGGCTCTGCTCGGCCGAAACGGTGCGGGAAAGAGTACGCTCCTGAGGGCAATAGCTGCGCTGGGAAACCTTGATGGAGGCTCGATAGAGTTGAGCGGCGACAATATTGATACGCTTGATTCTGAGCAGATTGCACGACGCATTAGTTTTGTTACGACCGATAAGATCCGCATTGCAAACCTCTCGTGTGAGGATGTGGTGGCGTTGGGCCGTGCGCCCTATACCAATTGGATTGGTCGTCTGCAGGAGGTTGATCGCGAGATTGTTGCCGATGCGTTGGCAGCGGTCGGAATGAGTGAGTTTGCCCGCAAGTCGATGGATGCGATGTCGGACGGCGAGTGCCAGAGGGTGATGATTGCCCGAGCCTTGGCTCAGCAGACTCCGATAATTCTGCTCGACGAGCCTACGGCTTTCCTCGACCTGCCCACACGCCACGAAGTGTGTGCGCTGTTGCGCCGCCTTGCGCACCAGGAGGGCAAGTGTATCATCTTCTCGACCCACGATCTGGATATCGCTATGGCTCAGTGTGATATGGCTGCGATTATCGACTCTCCGCAGTTGATTCACCGACCGATTGCGGAGGTTGGAGAGGAGCTCTCGCGCATCTTTGGCATTTTATCCTAATAACTAATCCCAGAACCCAAACTATGAAGAGACAACTATTTCCGGCCATTTTGTGCTTATTTGCGTTAGTTATGACGGCCTGCGGTGGTCGTGAGGCGCAGATTATCACTACCCAAGAGCAGATTGCCGATGGCGAGTGGCAGTGCTTTCGCAAGGATTTTTATCTGCTTTCGGGAGGGCAGGCGAGCCTGAAGATTGCGGCCGATACGAAGTATTGGTTGTGGGTTAATGGCGAGCTTGTTGTGCGTGAGGGCGGATTGAAGCGCGGTCCGAATCCGACGGATAGCTATTGCGATATATTTGATCAGGTGCCGAACTTGAAGTTTGGTCGCAATACGGTGGCAATTTTAGTGCAGTATTATGGCAAGAACTCATTCAGCCACGCCCCTTCGGCAGTGCCCGGAGTGTGGTTTGAGCTCGATACCCGCTTTGGTAAGGTGGTCAGCGACAGCAGTTGGAAGGCGGTGCGCTACGATGCAATGTGGGCTCCGGCAGATGAGAACCCACACGGTGCACGTCAATATCGTCTTGCTGGAGCAAATGTGGGCTATGATGCCCGCAAGGCGGTCGATTTCGCATCGGCGGAGTTCAACGTTGAGGGGTGGAGTGATGCCGTGGAGGTTTCGCGAGAGGCCTCGGAGTGGGGAGAGTTTGTGGCTCGTCCCATTCCGCAGTGGCGTTGGAGTGAACTGCGTGATTATGAGGGCCGTATCGTAGCCGAAGATGGAGCCGTCGAGTGCAAACTTCCCTACAATGCACACGTCACTCCCTATCTGCGAATTAAGGCAAAGGGCGGTGAGCGAATTGTGATGTGTACCGATGACTATTGGATTGGTGTGGCTCGCTCGTTCTATACCGAGTATATCGCTCGTGAGGGTGAGCAGGAGTTCGAAACACCGATTTGGACTAACGGACACAAGGTTTTATACTATATTCCCGAGGGGGTCGAAGTGCTCGATTTGAAGTATCGTGAGAGTGGTTTCGATACCGATTTTGTCGGTGAGTTCGAGTGTGATAATGATTTCTGTAACGTATTGTGGGAGAAGGCGAAACGTACCCTCTACGTCACGATGCGCGACAACTATATGGATTGCCCCGACCGCGAGCGTGCCCAGTGGTGGGGCGATGCGGTTGTTGAGTTGGGAGAGGCGGGATATGTCTTTGATGAGAGGGCTCATCTGCTGACCCGCAAGGCTATTCTCGAGCTGATGAATTGGCAACGCCCCGATGGCACAATCTTCTCGCCGATTCCGGGCTGGTATGAGCAGGAGTTGCCCTGCCAGATGTTGGCAAGTGTGGGCTACTATGGATTCTACACCTACTATCTGCTCACGGGCGATAAGGCGACCATCGCCGAGGTCTATCCACGAGTAAAAAAGTATCTGCGCGAGGTTTGGAAGGTTGATAACTACGGAAAGGTGACCCCTCGCCAGGGAGGCTGGTATTGGGGCGATTGGGGTACCAATATCGATAAGCCGGCGCTGCAACAGTGTTGGTATGCCGTGGCTCTGCGAGGTTATGCCAAGATGGCACGCCTGACGGGTCACAACCGCGATGCAATGTGGGCAGAGCAGATGCTCGACAAGATGAGCTACGAGTTTGACAAGGCCTTCTGGGATGAGAAGGGCCAACAGTACAAATCCAAGGAGTATAGCGATTCGCCCGATGACCGCGTGCAGGCTATGGCTGTGCTGGCAGGTCTGGTTCCTGAGGCTAAATATCCGATTGTGAGAAAATTCCTGGCTACGCACTACAATGCAAGTCCCTATATGGAGAAGTATGTGCTTGAGGCTCTGTGTCGTATGGGCTATTATGAGGATGCTATGGTGCGCCTTGAGAAGCGCTTCTCAGATATGGTTGCAGCTGAGTATTCGACCCTCTGGGAGGGTTGGGTCTACACCGGTGGCCGCGGTATGAAATACAAGTCGGGAAATGGAACCTATAACCACGCCTGGAGTGGTGGCGGACTTACGATTCTCTCGGAGTTTATTGCGGGAATTTCTCCCTTGAAACCCGCCTTTGAGCAGTTTAGTGTATGCCCCAATTTAGCGACGCTCAACCGAGTTAAGAGTGTGGTGCCGACCAAGTTTGGCGCTATCGAGCTGAAGGCCGAGAAGCAGACCGGAGCGCTTGCACTTGAACTTACCGTTCCCGAGGGAACAACTGCTGTGATTGATCTGCCGCAGGGCTACTCGCAGATGGAGTGTGGTGGAAAAACCACCGAAAAACTCTCGCTCGGAGCTGGTCATCATAAGATAATGTTGCGATAAGAGCAGTTTCCGCCGAGATATTGCTGATTTTTTAAAAAAAATCACTACTTTTGTGGTGTTATGGAGAACTTTATCGTCAGTGCAAGAAAATATCGCCCCGCGACCTTCGCTTCGGTTGTGGGTCAGAAGCATATCACTTCGACCCTTAAGAATGCAATCGAGCGCGGTCAGTTGGCACACGCATATCTCTTTTGCGGACCGCGAGGTGTCGGCAAGACCACTTGTGCCCGCATCTTTGCTAAGGCGATAAACTGTCTGCACCCCGTGGGTGCCGAGGCGTGCAACGAGTGCGAATCGTGCCGCACCTTCAACGAGAATCGTTCGCTCAACATCCACGAGCTGGATGCTGCGTCGAACAACTCGGTGGATGATATCCGCAACCTGATTGAGCAGGTGCGAATTATTCCTCAGGTTGGTCGCTACTCGGTCTTCATCATCGATGAGGTTCATATGCTCTCGCAGCAGGCATTCAATGCCTTCCTCAAGACGCTGGAGGAGCCGCCCGCACACGCTATCTTTATCCTCGCAACAACCGAGAAACACAAGATCATCCCCACCATTCTGTCGCGTTGTCAGATTTACGATTTTAATAGAATTCGCGTAGAGGATGGAGTGGAGTATCTTCGTTACATCGCCTCACAGGAGGGTGTTACGGCTGATGATGAG
>JAGBVQ010000193.1 GCA_017630245.1 Alistipes sp.
AGGTATAAAGACCGATTTTGCGACTAAAAGGACAATTTTCGGGAAATATATCATATATGTGTGTGTTTAAGAGAACAGAAATAGTGTATAAAAAACAATAAAAATGAAGGAACAGTTACAAAATCTCGATGCTCTTAATATCAATCTTGGAGCAGGCGAAATGTTTATCGTGAACATCATCTTGGCATTCGTGATGTTTGGTGTTGCACTCGGAATCAAACCCCAGACATTCAAGGATGTATTTCGCAACCCGAAGTCGGTTATCTTGGGTATCTCGTTGCAGTGGGTAGCCCTTCCGGCAGTGACATTCTTGGTGGCAATTTTGTTGAATCCGGTTATCACTCCGATGGTGGCTATCGGTATGTTGCTCGTGGCATCTTGCCCCGGAGGTAATATCTCGAACTTTATCTCCTCATTGTCGAAGGGAAATGTCGAGTTGTCGGTCTCGATGACCGCTATCTCTACGGCTTTTGCACCCATTATCACCCCCTTTAACTTCTGGTTCTGGGGTACGCTCTACTGCCGTTACGCATCGGTGCATAACGACATCCCGACCCTGAGCATCCCATTTGGAGATATGCTCGAGCAGATTTTGTTGATCCTCGGAATACCCATTGTGTTGGGTCTTTTGTGTTCGCGCTACCTGCCCAATCTGTCGAATAAGCTGAAGAAGCCGGCATCGGTTCTCTCGATTCTGCTCTTTATCGGAATGGTTGCAGTCTCGCTGACTCAGGTGCTCACCGCTCTGGAACAGCGTTGGACAGTATATGCCGGTATCCTTTGCGCTTTGGTTGTCGTGATTATCCACAATGCGAGCGCCCTCGGCACAGGTTTCTACGGAGCAACGCTTATGAAGGCTCCGAAGGCAGATCGCCGCTCGCTTACTATCGAGGTCGGTATCCAGAACTCGGGTCTTGGTTTGGCCCTGCTCTTTAACCCCGCAATCTTCCCCGTAGATGTATGGCAGAATAATGGAGGTATGGTGATTATCACCGCTTTGTGGGGTATCTGGCATATTATTTCGGGACTGACGGTAGCTACGCTCTTCCGCCGCGTTCCCTATAAGGCTTAATCTATGGCAAAGAGAGAGAAAAAGATACAGGATTACGATTTTATCTATGCATTTCTGCGTTACTACGTAGATCTCGCACTCAGACTGTCGTATCGTCATATTAACTACGTAGGTATGGATCGCATCCCGAAGGATGGCGCTGTGATCTATGCTCCCAATCATACCAATGCTCTGATGGATGCGTTGGTAATTTTGGCTATGGACACCAAGGCTAAGGTCTTTGTTGCCCGTGCCGATATCTTTAAGAAACCGGTCTTGGCGAAGATCTTCAAGTGGTTGAAGATTATGCCGATTATGCGTATGCGTGACGGCGCGGAGGAGGTGCGCAAAAATAACGAGACCATCGAAAAGGCGGTTGATGTGTTGCGCGACAAAGTCCCCTTCTGCATCTTCCCCGAGGGTCAGCACCAGACAAAATACTCGGCCCAGCCGCTGGCTAAAGGTATCTTCCGCATCGCCTTCCAGGCGCAGGAGTTGATGCCCGATATGCCGCTCTATATCGTGCCGGTAGGTATGCGTTACGGTAACTTCTTCCGTTTCCGCTCGACGCTGCGCGTGCAGATTGGAGAGCCGATAAATGTGCAGGAGTTCCTTGCGGCTCACGCCGATATGACCGTTCCCGAGCAGATGAACGCTATCCGCGAGGTGTTGGATGCGCACCTGAAGGAGGCGATTTTCTATATCCCCAACGACGAGCACTACGAGGGTACACACGAAGTGTGTGCTGCGGTGGTTAAGCGTCGCGTAAAGGATCTGCGTCGCAGCGATAAGAAGTGGCGCAAGGCGAAGCGTATGGACCTCTTCTTTGAGGCAAATAATGCTACGGTAGCGCAGATTACCCGCCTGCGCGAGGAGAAGCCCGATGTGGCTGAGAAGTTGCTCAAATTGGGCGAGGAGGCATCTAAGATGCGTAAGTCCGATAATATCAGTCTTGTATCGGTGGCGGTGCGTAACTTTACGCTGTCACAGGTTATGAAGTATCTGCTCCTGCTGGTGAGCCTGCCCTATTCGATCCCCGCATCAATCTTTGCTCTGCCGCTTACGGGCGTGCTGGCGAAGTTGTGTAGTCTGTTCAAGGATGGAGCCTTCCACAATTCGGTACGATATCTGGTGAGCATCCTGCTCTGGCCCTTGCTGATGGCGATCTACGCGATTGTAGCTTATGCTCTGCTGCCGTGGCAGTGGGCACTGCCGCTTACGCTGGCCCTGCTGCCCGCACCGATTGTTGCACAAGAGGTCTATCGCCTTATCCGTCTTATTATCTCGGATATGCGCCTGCATCGAAATAAACCATTGAGAAAGAAATATCAAGAGATTAGAGAGATCCTATTTAGTAACAAATAAAATGTTGTGACTATGAAGATTAAACACATTGCAGCACTGGTAGTTGCGACTCTGTTCGCATCGAGTATCTATGCTAACGGATTGTCGGCAGAATCGAGCATCGACTCTGCTGTTGAGAAAGAGAAGAAGAGTGAGACAACTGCGACCGACACAAAGGCGCAGACCGTAAAGAAGGGTTGGAACTTCGCTCCATTCCCCTCGGTTGGATATAATAGCGATACGGGATTCCAGATGGGTGCCCTCTGCGAGATCTTCGACTATGGTGATGGCTCGACCTATCCGGGCTACAGACATAAATTTAATGTCGATCTGTCGTGGACTACCAAGGATCAGGTGAAGCTCCACTTCTTCTACGACTCGAAGTATCTGATCCCGAAGGTGCGTCTGACTGCGGCGGCTACCTACATTCTGGCTCAGATGTACCCCTTTATGGGCTTTAATGGCGCGGCTTCGCCCTACTACACCGACCTCGCAAGCGGTAAGAAGCAGATGAATCGCGTAGCGATGTACAACGTGCGCCGCGATATGTTGCGAGTGATGGCTGACTTCCAGGGTAACATCACCAGCCCCAAGTTCCGTTGGGCTGCGGGTGTTTCGTATTGGTGGTACGATGTGCAGAATATCACCCTCAAGAAGAAGGGAGAGCCTGCATACGACTCGAATACAGCTAACGACTACCTGATGGGTCAGGGTATCCACTCGCCATCGCTCTGGCAGCTCTACCAGAAGGCGGGCCTTATTAAGGCTAACGAGGCCGGGGGTGGCCACCATATCGAGTTAAAGGCCGGCTTGGTTTACGATAGCCGTGAGCACGAGGCTGATCCTACTCGCGGTATCTGGGCAGAGGCCTACGCTTATGGCTCGCCCGACTTCCTGAATGGACGTGGCAAAGAGGGTTATAACTACCTCAAGTTGGCGGCTCACTTCCGCCAGTATGTGCCCCTCTGGCAGGATAAGATCGTCTTTGCATACCACCTTGCATATCAGGGTAAGTTGGCGGGTAATGCGCCCTACTACACCCTCCAGAATATCAATACGCTCTACCTCCGTCAGATCATTTCGGACGGCCTTGGTAGTATCAACACCGTGCGTGGTGTCCCCTACAACAGCGTAATTGGCGATGGCTATGCGTGGGCGAACTTCGAGATGCGATTCAAACTCGTCTCGTTCCGCTTTATCAAGCAGAACTTCTACCTGGCAACCAACCCCTTCTTCGATATGGGTTCGTGTGTGCAGCCCTATCGCTTGGATGATATGAAGAAGATCCGCGAGACGGGCGCAACTCTCGACGGTCAGCCGCTTACCGATTCTGAGCTGAATCTTATCTACACCGGCGAGCCTAACAAGTTGCATATGAGTGCCGGTCTGGGTCTTAAGCTTGCTATGAACCGCAACTTTATCCTCTCGGCAGAGGTTGCAGTTCCTCTCAACACTGTAGTCTATACCAATACCAATCTTAACGTTCCCGTATCTGAGCTGACAACCAAGAAGCGTTATAGTCCGGGTGTGAATATTGGTCTTAACTACATCTTTTAGAGAATCTGTCTAACAAGGCTCTTTCGGCATCTGCCTTGCCCTCGAAATCCTCATTTACTTCAAGTAAACTGCGGTTTCTCGGTCTGCGAGCAGCTTCAAAATAGCTCTTGTTATACAAATTCTACACAAAAAAGGCGTGTCCACGATTGGTTGGACACGCCCTTCTATTTTGCTGCAAACCTTGCGCTTTTCGCTCGGTTATTTCAGCTTAATATCCTTTCTGGGGATGATCCACGGGGTGCTCTTCTTGGTCGATTTAAGCACCTCTACAGGGATATCGGTGCAGGCGATATCTGCACCCAGACCAACGGCAAGTTGGAAATCCTCGACCGACTTACCCGGCCAGAGATTTACGATAATCCCCTCCTTGTGAGCCTCGCTCATAGCCTTGCGCGATGTCTCGTGAATGGTGCAGGCTACACGCTTGAATCCCAACTCTTTAAGGTGATTGATAAGCTCCTTGCTCATCGGGTCGCTGGTGATCAGGGCGCACTCGGCCTCGGGGTGTAATCTCTTCATTGTAAGGATCGCACGCTCGTCGAATGACGAGAAGATGTAGAGTGCATCCTTCGGTTTGGTGGCCATAACGGTCTTGTAGATCTTGTCGCAATAGAGGTTCAACTGCTCTTGGGTATAGCCCTTCGACTTCATCTCCCACTCCACATATCGAATATCCATTCCGCCAAAGAGTTCGGCCAACTCATCCACGAAGAGTACGGGATTGCCTTTGGCGCTTCGGCATTTTTCCAACTCGGCACGGGTGCTCTTCTCGACATTTACATCGAGACCGAAAACTCGTTTTAGTGAAGCGTCGTGCGAGATAACAATGTGATTGTCAGCTGTCAGACGAATATCGGTTTCATAGCTGCGAATTCCCTTCTTGTAGGAATCGACAAATGCCGAGCGGGTGTTCTCCTCGAACTCGTAACGACCGCCACGATGGGCCAACAGCTCTACTTCAACTCGCTTCTGGGCAAAAGAACTTGCTGCAATCAGAAGCAGTGCGAATGTGTAAACTAATCTCTTCATATCTTCGTTTTTTAGGTTTCTGATAACAAAGATAGAAAAAGATTCTCTAACATAATTATGTTAGTAACGAAATTATTTTGTACTTTTGTCATAATGATTACAAAAGCAGAAATACAACTTGTCCGCTCGTTGGCGGATAAACGCAATCGCGATGAGTTGGGGCTCTTCGTGGCCGAGGGCGAGAAGCTTGTTGAGGAGTTGCGCAGCTCGTCACTGCGTGTGCGAAAGATATATGCTCTCGAGGGTGTGATGCAGGGCGATGATGTTCAGATCGTTACTCCGAAGGAGATGGAGCGTCTCTCGATGCTCAAAACGGCTAATAATACCCTTGCCGTTGTCGAGCAGCCGCGCTATACGTTCGATCCGGCAATGCTCGCCGAGAGCCTTGTTTTGGCACTCGATGATGTGCAGAATCCGGGCAATCTCGGAACGATAATCCGTCTGGCCGATTGGTTCGGTATTAGCGATATCCTCTGTTCTCCCGCTACGGCAGACTGCTTCAATCCAAAGGTTGTGCAGGCTACGATGGGGGCGATCTTGCGCGTTAAGGTGCACTATCTCGATCTGCCGACCATGTTGCTGCAGGCAAAGTCGCAGGGAGTGCCTATCTATGGCACCTTCCTCGATGGTGAGAATATCTATGACCGAACACTCGACCAGCGAGGTATTATCGTTATGGGAAATGAGGGCAAGGGTATCTCTGCGGAGTGTGCTGCGGCGGTTACCGATCGACTCTTTATTCCGCCATATCCGGCTGATAGAGCGGGCTCGGAGTCGCTCAATGTGGCCATAGCTACGGCTGTGACTTGCGCTGAATTTCGTCGTCAAGCCAAAAAATAGCTCGGGAATTGCAATTTACGGCACATAAATCGCTAAAAATTACCTGCATATCGAAAAATTATTAGTAGTTTTGCAGTTTGAGATTGAGAAACAGAATTTATGTCAGAATATAAACTCAAAATAGGAATCACGCAGGGCGATACCAACGGTATCGGTTGGGAGGTTATTTTGAAGACCTTCGCCGATTCGCGTATGGTTGAACTCTGCACCCCGATAATCTATGGCTCGGAGGCGGCAGCAAACTTTTATCACAAGAGCATTGCCGAGATCGAGCCCGTGCAGTTTAACCACTGCGGCTCGGCACGCGAAGCAAAGCGTGGCCGTGTGAATCTGGTAAAGTGTGGCGAGGGTAATCTCGCGATTGAGCCCGGAAAGGCTACGGCTGAGGCAGGTAAGGCTGCTGTGGCAGCTCTGAAGGCGGCGGTGGCCGACTTGAAGAGTGGTGCGCTGGATGCTGTTGTTACTGCTCCCATCAACAAGGAGAGCGTGCAGGGTGAGGGTTGGAACTTTACGGGTCACACCGAGTTCTTCGCTGCGGAGAGTGAGGGCGAGCCGATGATGATTATGTGCAGCGACCGCCTGAGAGTGGGTCTGGTTACGATCCATATCCCCGTTTCGGAGGTGAGCGCAAGCATTACCAAGGAGAAGATTGTGGCGAGCCTTACGACCCTGCGTCATACCCTTAAGCAGGATTTCGGGGTGGTTGAGCCCCGCATCGCAGTTTTGGCACTTAACCCTCACGCCGGCGACGGAGGTCTGCTCGGCAAGGAGGAGCAGGAGATTATCAAGCCCGCCATTGTTGAGGCGTTCGAGAGTGGCGTGTTGGCCTTTGGCCCCTTCCCTGCTGACGGGTTGTTTGCAAATGGAGGCTATGCCAAGTATGATGCGGTGTTGGCGATGTATCACGATCAGGGGCTAACTCCGTTTAAGACTATTTCGCCCGATGGTGTGAACTTTACGGCAGGGTTGTCGGTGGTGCGCACCTCGCCTGACCACGGTGTGGCGTATGATATTGCAGGTGCTGATAAGGCAGATGCGCAGTCGATGCGTAATGCTATTTATGAGGCTATCGACATCGTTGGCCGCCGTCGTGCGTGGCAGCAGTGGAGCGCCAATCCTCTGCAGCATTTCGAGCGAGAGAAGGGCCGAGATGTCTCGGTAAAGGATTTGAAATTGCCCGAGTCAGAGGAGTAGGGGTGCAATTCTCAATTCACAATTGTGGGGGTGTGAATAGGATGTGGCCCGGAGTGGGGCTAAAGAGGAGGAGCCTGCAGATTGTATGGTTGCAAGATTTGCAGGGTGACGTGAATAGGAGGTGACCCGAAGTGGGGCTGAAGAGGAGGTGACCGCTAACTGTATGTTGTAACAGCGCGGAACGAGAATAGCAAGACACCAGACTAAAAACGCAACTGAGCAGTAATCCGTCTCGTGATTGTGGAGCTGTGAAGGCGTAAAAATGATAAATTAAACTATAAAAAATTATGATTAAAGTAACTTTCCCTGATGGTTCGGTACGCGAATATGCAAAGGGAACAACTGCTTACCAAGTAGCGGAGAGCATCAGCCCTCGTTTAGCTGCCGACTGTCTGGCTGCTTCGGTAAATGGCGCAACTGTCGATATGATGCGCCCCATCGAGGAGGATGCCTCGGTGAAATTCTATAAGTGGGAGGACGCAGAGGGTAAGCACGCCTTCTGGCACACCTCGTCACACCTGTTGGCAGAGGCCTTGGAGGCTCTCTACCCGGGTATTAAGTTTGGTATCGGTCCCGCTATCGACAACGGATTCTACTATGATGTGGATTGCCCCGTAGCGATCACCGAGTCAGACTTGCAGAAGATTGAAAACAAGATGGCCGAACTCGCTCGCAATAAGGAGCCGATGGTTCGCTCGGAGGTGTCGAAGGCTGAGGCACTGAAGACCTTCACCGAGAAGGGTGACCAGTATAAGGTTGAGCTTATCAGCGACCTTGAGGATGGTACCATCACATTCTATACCAACGGTGCATTCACCTACCTCTGCCGTGGTCCGCATATCCCCAATACGGGTGAGATCAAGGCGATGAAACT
>JAGBVQ010000194.1 GCA_017630245.1 Alistipes sp.
ATTAATACGGTAACGGGTGCCGAGGCACCGCTCCAGCACCCCGAACCGATAAAAAGTTGAAACAATGAAAAAGTTATTATTCATATTTGCAGCTGTAGTGCTCGCTGTCGGTTGTACCGATAAGCCTGAGTTTAAGACTCCGGATGTAGGTACTGCTCAGTCGTTGACACTTACTTACGACACCGCTCAGATTACTTCGGCTGATAAGATGTTTGACCAGACTCTCAACCGCGTAGATGATATCTACCGTGTGAATGGTCAGTACGTTAAGTTGACTATGTATCTTGCACAGGATGGTGTATTCTATTTGACCGCAGCTCCTGTGATCGAGGATGACGAGGAGGCTATTGCTGACGGTAAGATGCTCGATTGCGAGATCGTTAAGATCGATGGTAACTTCTCGACTCCGTCGGAGGTTAACTTCAAGAGCGTAGCTGATGAGGAGTATACATTCCAGGCAGACCTTCCGGATGCAACTGTTGAGCAGGAGCCCACAGATGAGCAGCCTAAAAATGTTACTGTTTACAAGCCCGAGGCAGGTTCGTGCCCCGCATACGTTTTGCGCTATAAGGTTACTGAGAATGAGGTTGACGTCGTTAAGTTCGGTTTCGTATTCGTTGTGAAGGATATCGTACTTACTGAGACAGTTAGCCAGGTAGAGGTTCCGTCGGGTAAGCCCTATGTAGATCCTACTATTGAGGATTCTTACAATTACAACAACTCTGTAACGCTGTTGTATAAGGCTTTCGATGAGAATGGTAATTGGTTGAACTAATCAATCATAACCCCATACGACAGGGCGCAGATCTGCGCCCTGTTTTTTTTGTGCTTATCGTTTGGGGTGGGGGGGGGAGTGTGTGGCGTGTGAAGCGAGGCTTTCACTTTGGCTTTGGAGCGTGGCGCGCTGCCGATAAGAGATTCTTATCAGTGGGGAGGAAGGCGTGGTGATAAATAAAAAAAGTTGCCCGCAGCGCTGGACAACCTCTAAATGAAATAGGGTACCCGAAGCGGATACCCTATTTTGCTTTGTTGTAAGTTAAGACCTACTCCTCGTCACGATACATGTGCTCAACGTAGATAGCGTGCTGCATACGCTCGCGCTTCTCGATCGAAGGCTTGGTGAAATACTGGCGACGACGCAACTCCTTGAGAACGCCTGTGCGCTCGTACTTACGCTTAAACTTCTTGAGGGCTCTTTCGATGTTTTCTCCCTCCTTAACGGGCATGATAATCATAATATTCGTGTTTTTTAAATTTGTTTCTAAAATAAGTTAATTGAAAAATGGTTTTGTGCTTAAAAGTTATCTTTACTCTCTGGCGCGTGTAAATCGAAGATAGGGACGCAATCTCTCCGCCTCATCACGAGTGAATATGTCGTCGTTAATCATCTCTTCGATTGTAAACCAACCTCCTTTCAATTGTCTTGTTTTAAGTAATTTGCGCAAAGCTCGGTCACTTATGTATGGGTGAGCCGCTAATCTTTGCGAGCGTGCAAAGTTAACATCTATTTTTGAAATATTGCAACTATCGCAATAAATTTGTTGCAAAATTTTCTCAAAATTGCTCTCTGTGACCGATTTTACCTCGGCCAGCTGCTCCACACGGGCAAAACCGCCCAGTTTTTGGCGATATTCCATAATCTCGACCACACTCTTTTCGCCTATGCCGTAGATACTTCGTAGCGCTGCAGAGTCGGCCGTATTGAGCTCAATCTTTTGGTTGGTCGGCTCTGCGCTCTTCGGCTCGGGGAATATTAAGTAACGCGCCAGCGTGTCGCATTCGGCTGCGGGGATGACGTAGCACTCTCTCACCTCCTCGATATTACGCAGTCCGCCACGCATATCTCTGTAGCGCAGAAAGGCTGTAGCTCGGCGATGAGAGAAACCGATAGTCTGTAGGTAAGCAACACTCACCGTGTCGAGGCGGAACTTCTCGTAACGAATCGTCGTATCGCGCAGCTCTTGATCTTGGCGTTGCTCGAAAGGTTTAACCTCAAACTCGACGGCTATCGAGATGTATGGCTTTAGTGCCTGATAGGCCGAATCACTCACGCCGTAGCAGGCCGCAAACTCCTCGGGTATCGAGAAAACTTTGCCTCGTTTGCGGTACTTTATGATGCCCGCAGCCGTAGTCTTTGATAGACCGAGTGAGACAAACTCTTCGAAGGTTGCGGTATTGGGATCGAAACGGAAGGGTCTTATTGGGTTTGCCTTCTCTGCAGTCTGAACTATGTTGGAGAGAACCTCGACCTTTTCGCTCTCGTCGTGGCTCTTCTCCTTCGGCTCGGCCAGGGCAGCCAACAGCGCTACTATTGCCAATAATGGCAACAGATAGACCAATCCTCGGCGATTACTCTTCGAAAACAACTCCATATCCTTCTACACTTTACCCTTGCCACCCTTGCCGACTACTCCCACTGCTCGCTCTCGGAGAGTAGAAGTTGGCGATATTTGAGCGATGGCGAGGGGATAAACTCTCCGCATCCATACTCCTCCCAACGAGAATCCACGAGGGCTATTGTTGCGGGCGAGGCGGTCACCACATTCGGGAATCGCGAGGGGTTGCCCTCCACACCCGGGCGCTTGCTGCGAGCATCCAATGCCAAAGTCTTGCCGATGGTGCGCACATCGCGGCGCGGGTCGGTATTGGCGGCACCGAGCCATACGAGATCGGCCGCAGGCAGACCTTCGGCTTTCGAGTCGAATATGGCAATGAAGTTCACCTTATCTAAACCATTTTTGCGGACAAAAGCCTCGATATTGGCACTCTCCTCGGCAAAGAGTACAACTGCTCCCCACTCCTCGGCGTAGTCGCTCAAAACGGCTGAAACGCCGTCGGACGGGGCGATGGAGTCGGGTAGGTTATATGGCTCGATTGCCGATGTGGGATCGATCGATGTGGTGTCAATTGCGATCTTGCCGCCGTAGCCGTTGGTAGCTGTAGCGTGGTCCAGAACATCGTAGACGCCTTCGCTGCGGATAATGTGGCGCGAGGGGTCAATTCTGCGCATCAACGCCGCAAGTGTAGCGTTGTCGTGAACATCCAGCCCCTCCGAGAGAGCAATCATATACTTATTAAACATCATCTGGCCTGCGCCCCATAACGAGAGTGCCACTTTCGCCACCTGACCTGCATAGCGTGTGCGTAGCGAGATCACTACGATATTGTGGGCCGTACCCTCGAAGGGCATAGTCATATCCTCAATTTCGGGCTGTATTGCCAGACGGATAGGGGCTAAGAAGATCTTCTCGCTCGCCTTGCCAATGTAGGCATCCTCCTGAGGCGGAATGCCGACCAGCGTAGCGGGGTAGACCGCATCGCGGCGATGAGTAATGGCTGTAATATGGAATCGTGGATAGAGGTCGGTCAGCGAGTAGAAACCCGTATGGTCACCAAAGGGGCCCTCCACAACCTTCTGCTCCGCAGGGTCTACATATCCCTCGATCACAAAGTCGCAATCCTCGGGAATCCAGACATCATTGGTCAGTGATTTGACCAACCTCACAGGCTTTCTGCGCAGAAATCCTGCCAACAGATACTCATCCATATTGTCGGGCATCGGAGCCGTAGCGCTGAAGATGTAGGCGGGATCGCCGCCGAGCGTAACGGTCACGGGCATTCTGCGACCTTGAGCCTTGTAGCCTTCGTAGTGGCGAGCGCCGGTCTTGTGGATATGCCAATGCATACCGGTAGTCTGTCCGTCGAATATCTGCATACGGTACATTCCGACGTTGCGCATACCCGTCGCGGGGTCGATAGTATTTACCATCGGCAACGTAACGAAGCGACCTCCATCCGAGGGCCAACACTTCAACACAGGCAGACGTGTGATGTCGGCATCCTCGCCCATAAGCACCACCTGCTGACACGCTCCGCGACCCTTCACCCTCTTGGGAAACCACTTGGCAACATCCGCGAGCAGGGGCAACATTTGCATCTTCTCGAAGAGCGAACCTTTGGGTGAGAGCGCCTCTTTGAGAAGAGAGTCGATGCGCTTTGGTAGCTCATCGAGCGATTCGACTCCGAGGGCGAGTGCGATTCTTCGCTCCGAGCCCATCATATTTGTCAGCACTGGGAAACCGCTCTCGGTATTCTCGAAGAGTAGGGCCTTGCCGCCTCCCTCCGACTTAGAAAAACGGTCGGTAATCTCGGCGATCTCCTCTGTGGAAGATACGGGAGCGCCGATGCGAACCAACTCACCGACGCTCTCCAATTTTGATATAAAATCTGCTAATGATCTGTACATTAACCGTTTGTCTTATTTGTTATCAGCCTTAGCTGCTGCGATACGCTCCTCAAACATCTTCTTCTCCTTGCCCATAGCCACAAAGCAGATCAGCGCTGCAATAACGCTTGCCGCAAAGAAACCGATAGATGTAAGTGTCCAACCCATATCTCCGCTCTCGACGATTCGACCGAAGGCGATCTTCGAGAGAATTGCATCGCCGATGAGGTATCCGAGCAGACCCATAAATCCTGCCGCAGTACCGGCCGCATTCTTCGGAACAATCGAGATTGCCTGAATCGAGATCATCGCTACGGGGCCATAAACGCCAAAGCCGGTGATGATGAGGGCTGCCGTTACGGCCGAGAGGTACTCAATGCCCAACATCGCTGCGATAGGCTCAGCCTGCCAATAGATAAATGCTCCGATAGCCGTAACGAGCATACAGATAACATTCACCGGAGCGCAACGACCCTGGAAGAACTTCGACGAGAGCCAGCCTGCAATCAGTGTGCCGGGGATAGCGGCGATCATGTGGTATGAGTAGAGGTTCTTGCTGACAACCTTTGCGATGCCGTGAACCTGCTGGAGGTAGATCGGCAGCCAGTCTGAGATTCCGTAGCGCACGAGGTATACGAGGATATTTGCGATACCGATCAACCACAACATCTTGTTCTTGAGCACATAGTCTACAAAGAGAGTCTTGAACGGGATCTTGGTCTCCTCACCCTTCTTAGCCTTTGCGCCGGAGAAGTCGTTGCGATACTTATCGATAGGGGGCAGACCGCACGATTCGGGTGTGTCGCGGATAAACCACCAACAAAGGGCTGCGATACCGAGTGCTACGATCGAGGGAATGATAAATGCTGCTCTCCACGAAGCATCCTCTCCGCCAATGCCGAAGAAGAGGAGAATAGAGCCGCCGATACCACACAACCAAGCCATCGACGAACTTCCGATATTGTGAGCCGTATTCCAAATTGACATCTTAAATGAGCGCTCGTTGGTCGAGAACCAGTGCGACATCACACGTCCGCACGGAGGCCAACCCATACCCGAGAACCATCCTGTGAGGCACATCAGTACGAAGAGAATTACGGTCGTTACAGCCGGACTCTTCGGATAGGGAATCAGGCCTGCAATAATCATTACGAATGCCGAGATAATCAGACCTATGGTCATAAACTTACGAGCATCCGAACGATCCGAGAGGCTACCCATCAAGAACTTACTTACGGCATAGGCGATGGGCAATCCGGCCATTGCATCACCGAGTCCGCTAGCATCGATGTAGCCGAGATTCATCATATCAGCACCCGCGAACGAGAGATTTTTGCGCACCATATAGTAGGCGGCGTAACCGAAATAGATACCCAGGAATACCTTCAGTCGCATCGCCTTGTACTCCTTGTCAATTTTTTCTGCTGGCAGCGCCGGCTTGTGTGCCGGAGGTGCCATAAAGTCCAAAAAAGCCATTTTTGTATAAATTTGTTTGATGTTATTTCTGTTTTGTTGCCCCATCGGGATTCTTTCCGAAGATAGCCTTCAGACGAGCCGAATCGTATTTGCGCTCGCGGTTGTAGAAGAAGATGCCGTTCTCCTCCTGCTCTACGTCGGTAAGTTGGGTGTAGCAATAGCCCCAAACCTGCTCGCTCAGCGAGAGCAGTGCATTAACCTGACCCTCCAAGCGCTTATAGAAATCCTCCTTAGTCACGGCCGAGTTACCATATCCCCACGAAGTCTTTCGCTCCTTGACTGCCTCGTCCTTTGTCGGAGTAGCCTCCAGGCACTTAATGCCGCCAAACTCATCGATCAGATAGGGCTTGCCACCCTTGTAGGTCTCGATAATCAGAGGGTGCTTGTTGGCCGAATCGCCCGTAACGGCATTTGCGCTGTGATGCTTTGCCGCCTTCAAGCGAGGAACGTTATTGTGGAATGCGCCTGTCTCGGGGTTATATGTCGTAACCTTAAGTTTGGCGGGATCCTGCTCGTAGTTGTGCATACAGCAGATGTCATAGTGCTTGGTCAGCGTACCGCCACTCATTGTATTCACGGGACGTGTCGGGTCGAGAGCGTGGGTCAGTTTGTAGGTATCCTCCATAAAGCGGGGGTACTGTACATTATCGGGATACCAGGTCTCGTTGAACGGGGTCCACGTCACGATAGCGGGGTGGTTGCGGTCACGCACAACAATGGTCTCCCACTCGGGAAGGAAGTTGCGAGCCGCCAATGCCGAATACTCGCCCATGCCCCAACTTGCATACTCGCCCCAAACCAGATAACCGAGCTTGTCGGCCCAATAGAGGAAGCGCTCCTCGAAGACCTTCTGGTGCAGACGCGCTCCGTTGAAGCCTACCTCCTGTGACATCTCGATATCGTGGCGCAGAGCATCATCGCTCGGTGCAGTCCAAATTCCGTCGGGGTAGAAACCCTGGTCGAGCACCAAACGCTGGTAATAGGGTTTGTTGTTGAGATAGACCTTATTGCCGTCGGTGTGAACCTTGCGCATACCGAGGTAAGATTTGATGCGGTCGAGCTCTGTGCCCTCTTTGTCGCAGATGATATACTCCACATCGTAGAGCTTGGGATTCTCGGGCGACCAGCACTCATACTTCTTCATCGGTACTACGATAGGCATACCCTCCACCTGGGGCAGACTCTTCTTCGCAATAACCTTATCGCCATCCTTGATGTTGATGGTCAAGGTGTTGGTGGCTGTAGTGTTGTAGTAACGGGGGGTGAATATGATGTGATTCTGGTCAATGTCGGTGATAACCTGCATATAGTCGAGCGAGTAGTCGTTGGTAGCCTCCAACCATACCGTCTGCCAGATGCCTGTGGTGCGGGTGTAGACACAACCATACGAGTAGTGGCGCAGCGACTGCTTGCCTGCGCCCTGCGTCTTGCTGCGAAGGTAGCTGTTGGCGCGAACAACCAGATCGTGCTCCTTGCCGTCAGCGAGCCACTCCGTAACATCGAATGCAAAGGGAGACGAGCCTCCGAAGTGACGACCTACGAACTTGCCGTCGATATAGATCTCCGACTCGTAATATACAGCACCGAAGTGGAGCATAATTTTGCGGTTGTTCCACTTGGCCGGAGCCTGAATTGTACGGTGATACCAGATGCCTGTGATGAAATCCTTATGCTCCACGCCCGAGAGTTTGCTTTCGGGGCAGAAGGGAACGATGATCTTGTTGGCAAAGCCGTTGCTCTGGTAGAGTTGACGCTCGAAGCCCGTATCAACAAGGTCCAATTCGTAGCTCCACTCACCATTAAGGTTTACCCACTCGCTGCGCTCAAATTGAGGGCGGGGGTACTCCGGTCGCGGTTGTGCTGCGAAGACGCTCACGACCACAAGCGTGGCAATCGCAGAAAGGAAGAATCTTTTCATATAAAAGTTAATTAGCGTTGGTTAGACCTCAAAGGTAGCAAAATTTTCTCAAAAGATGAATTTTACGTAGTAAAAAATGGGGCGCAGCTCGGCGCCGTGGGCGAGCGTGGGTGGACGGGATGGGTTAGGTGCGCTTTCAAATCGCTGATTTAGGCCTTATTGTGTAGTTTTTTACCCCTTAGCATACGCTTGTTTTGGATTTATTCGTACATTTGCACTACAAACCGATAGAAAGAGTATGAAGATTACCATTGTAGGAACCGGATATGTAGGCCTTGTTTCGGGTGCTTGTTTCGCAGAAATGGGTATCGAGGTGACCTGTGTCGATAGCAATATCGAGAAGGTTGCAAGGCTGCGTAGTGGCCAAATGCCGATATATGAGCCCGGATTGGCGGAACTCGTTACCCGCAATAGTGGCGCCGGTCGCCTGCACTTCACTTCGGAACTTGACTCTGCACTCACCGATGCCGAGGCTGTATTTATCGCTGTAGGCACGCCTGAGGGCGAGGATGGCTCGGCCGATTTGAGTCACGTTCTGGATGTGGCACATCAGATAGGTCGCTTGCTTGACCACTACACGGTTGTGGCAATCAAGAGTACCGTACCGGTTGGTACCTCCGAGCGTGTGAGGGAGGCTATCGCCGAGGAGTTGAAGGCGCGTGGTGTGGATGTTCACTTCGATATGGCCTCCAACCCCGAGTTCTTGAAGGAGGGTGCAGCCATTAAGGATTTTATGACTCCCGATCGCGTAGTTGTGGGTACCGATAGCAGTAATGCACGCCAGCTGATGGAGCAACTCTATCTCCCCTTTATGCTCAATAACTACCGAATAATCTTTACAGATATCCCCTCGGCCGAGATGATTAAGTATGCCGCAAACTCGATGCTCGCAACGCGAATCTCGTTTATGAACGATATCGCCAACCTCTGCGAGTTGGTGGGTGCGGATGTCAATATGGTGCGCAAGGGCGTTGGCTCAGATAGTCGCATTGGCTCGAAATTCCTCTATCCGGGCTGTGGATATGGCGGTTCGTGCTTCCCTAAGGATATAAAGGCCCTGATCCGCACGGCCGAGCAGTATGGTTACTCGATGGAGTTGCTGAAGGCTGTAGAGGGGGTAAATGAGCGCCAGAAGGGTGTGCTCTTCCGTAAACTTTATAACTACTTCGAGGGCAATCTTGCCGATAAGACGATAGCTGTGTGGGGTCTTGCATTCAAGCCCGAGACAGACGATATGCGTGAGGCTCCATCGCTTGTGCTTATCGAGAAGATGCTCGAGGCGGGCTGCACGGTGAGGGTCTATGATCCTGCGGCAATGGCCGAGGCCGAGCGTCGTTTGGGTGATAAGGTTGTCTACTGCTCGACGATGTATGAGGCAGTTGAGGGGGCTGATGCGATGATGATGCTCACCGAGTGGAAGCAGTTTAGACTCCCCTCGTGGTCAACCCTTGCAGAAAAAATGCGCCGCCGAGTAATTATCGACGGACGCAATATCTACAATGCCGACGATTTGGAGGAGGTCGGCTTTACCTATCTGCATATTTAGAGTGACATATTTCTGCCCTCGCTCCCCTGACGAAAGTCGCCGGGGGTTACTCCCGTGTGTCGTTTGAAGTAGGTGCCAAAGAACGACGGCGTGGGGAAGTGGAGTGTGTAGGCGATCTGCTGAATACTCATATCGGAGTGTCGTAGCAGGGTTTTTGCCTCCATAATCATACAATGGTCAATCCAATCTGATACGCTGCGACCGCTGGTCTGCTTGATGAGCAGGGAGAGATATTTGGGTGTCAGGCACAACTTGTCGGCATAAAAACCTATCTGATGCTCCTCTCGGAAGTGCTTGGTTAGCAAGTTCATAAAATCCTCAAAAAGGCGCATATTACGGTTGTTGTGGCGGCTGGACTTCTCGGCCGGGAAACTGTTTACTTCGTACTCCATAACCTCGCTGGTAAAGGCCAACAACGAGCTGATAATGCCTAAGGTCATCTGTTGACTATGATTGTGGCTGACGTGCGACACTTCACGAATCATATCCATATAGTGCTTGTATAGAGCGATATCCTTGTCGGATAGGTGGAAACAGGGATTGTGGAATAGATACATTCCCATCGGAACAATCTGCTCGATGTTGATGTGCATATCCTTCATCAAGTCGGTCGATACTGCGAAGATTGTGCCTTGTGTAGACATAGTGGTTATATCGACATTATAGATGCAATTTGGCAGAATCATTGCTGCCATACCCGAGGTGAGGGTAAACTTCTGGGCGTTGATATTTATAGAAATCTCTCCATTGTGGCAAATAACGATACCTATGGCATTGGCTCTGCCGGGTGTGTATTGCGACCTCTGTGTGCTGTCAGTGACATTGAAATCGTAGATGAGGATATTTTTGTTCAAATCATCCTCGATGCCCATATGACGTTTGACGTCAGCGAGCGAAAAATAGTTTATATTCTCGTTCATTTTTCTGTGTGCTTATTAAAACACTCTCTATACGACAAAGATAACCGTTTTAGTCTGTGGTTGCTCTAAATTTGCTCAAATAAAACATTAAATCGAGCAAAAAATACTTTTTGAGCGTTCTTTTGCGGAACTATCGATCAGTTGAGTGTTAGACTCTATTTCGATAGTCGGCTCTGGTCGGCTCCACGTTCGATGCTCTTCTGCGTAAACTTCTTACCCTTGTTGAACGACCACGATGCCGAGAAGGTAAATGCCGGCTGATTCCACGCTTGGCGAGTGTTGAGCGTGCGCGACATCGCATCGGTGGTAGCGGTGAAGGTGTGCTTGGTCGGGATTATGTTGCGCACACCGGCCGAGAGGGTTAGCTGATCTTTGAGCAGACGTTTTTTGATCGAGAGGTTGAGTCGATGGGTCGGTCGCAGAACTATATTCGCAACATACATATTGCTGGCACCGTAGTAGCCCAGATCGATAAAGAACTTCTTGGGCAGGGTGAAGGTCGTCTGCACATTTCCGTTGCACATAAAGCGAAATCTTTGGGGCGAAGAGTTGTCGATACGCACGCCGTTGTAGATAGCTGTGGCGTTGAGGTTGAGGGTCCACCACTTGGTTAGCTGGAAGGGTAGATTGGTCGAGATGTAGTAGTTCTGCGACGAGCGGAGGTTCTCGTTTACGATGTAGTTTATATCGGGGTTATCCTTCTCGTTCTTGGTCATCTGTTGAATCTCGTCTGTGCGCAGTGTGGCGCCGAGCGTGATCGAATATTTGTACTTCATCACCAAGGTGAGCGAGATGTCGTTGCCGTATTGTGGTCGCAGATAGGGGTTTCCGCATTGGTACGAATACTCCGAAATCTGCATACGCTCGGGGTTGAGCGCCCAGAAGTTGGGACGTTGAATGGTGCGTGCATACTGCATCACCATTGAGTAGGAGTGATCCTTCTTGAGCGCGAATGAAATGTTGGCATTTGGGAAGAACGAGAAGTAGTTCTGACGAGCTATATCTCCACGGCCGGAGGTGTGAGTATACTCTCCGCGCAGACCTGCCACCAAACCCCAACGACCGAGGGAAGCACCTGTTGTTATGTAGGCTGCAGCAATATGCTCGGTGTAGCGCTCATCGTAGCCGTAGCCCTCGCGCTCGACCCACTGCTCGCTATCGTCGCGGTAGTTGTATGTGGCGCTGCTCGCCATTATGTTGTTGGTGTACTTGGCTCCGGCCTTGAGGTTTACTTTGGGCGAGAAGACCTTTTCGTAACCTACATTGATCGTTGTGACATTGTAGTCGGTGGCCGAGCGGTCGCGATAGAGGCTGTCCGCCGAGCGAAGCAACGCATCGGCCTGCAGATAGCTCTTTAGGGTGTGGTAGTTGTTGTCGCCATCGGATGAGTCGTAGTTATAGTCGGCCAGGATCTTGAGTTTCGATCCGAGTGAGTCGAACTTTATGATGTAGTTGAGCGTGGCAGAAAGACCGCGATTGCCGGAGCGGTTGAGGTAGTCGCTGCGACTGTCGGTGATCATACTCTCAGCCACAAGGTGGGTCGTAGAGGTAGTGGGAGCGGTGTTGCCACCATCGTAATAGTTCAACTCGGCACCGAGACTGTGGCGGTCGTTTATATCGTAGATAATGCCCGCTTTGGCGCCTCCCCAATTCGATTTGTAACGACTCTTCGATGAGGATGTTAGCAACTTGTCGCCTATGAAGTAGTTTGTCTGCTCGTCTATAAACGTATTCTGGTCGCTGTAGGAGTACCATCCCGAGGCGTTGAGGGTCCACTTGCCCGAGTGGTAGTTTATCGAGGCCGAGGGGACATAGCTGTGGATAAGGTCGCTTTGGCGTGTCGAGAATGAGAGGTTTCCCATAATTCCGTCATCGCGGCGACGCTTGAGGGTGATTTTGATAATTCCGCCCGAGCTGTTGGCGTCGTAGTCGGCGCCGCTCTGGGGTACCACCTCGATTGTGCGGATATCCTCACTCTTGAGCGAACGCAGGTAGACCATAAGTTGCTCCTTGGAGTATTTGAGCTCGCGGTCATTGACGTAGACTTTCGTACCCGATTTGCCATTGATCGAGATCTCGTCATCATTGATAAAGACCGCCGGAGCTGCCTCCAACAACTCGACGCCATCCTTGCCCAGCGCCGAGGTCAGATTAGAAACATCAACCACAAAGCGGTCGGCTTCGCGCTTGATAATCTGGGCGGTTACGGCTACTCCCGCAATCTCGACACTCGATTGACGCAGGGTAATTGTTCCGAGGTTGCTCTCTCCGCTTACAATTATTGTGCGCTTGTCGGCTTCATATCCGAGAAATTCGGTCAGCAGTGAGTATTCGCCATCTTGCAGACGCAGGGTGAATGCACCATTTTCGTCGGTAGTTACGCCGGCAACCTGTTCGTTCTCTTTGAGTGCCACGACCGTAGCATAGGCTATAGGATCTCCATTCTGCTCCTCGACCCTGCCGGTCAGGGGCGATTGAGTGGCTGCAAGCGCTTGTGCTGTAAATGATAATGCGATTGCAATGGCAAAAATAATGCGTCTCATCTTTCTCGGTGTTTTGTGTTGCTGTGTTCTTTGATAACGCAAAGATATATGTTTTTTTTTATACTATGCAAAACATAGTAGTGTTTTTGCGAATATTTTTACATTTTCGACAAATAGAGAGGAAAATTGCCCTGATTGACAACTGCTACCGAAAAGAGAACGGAGTATCCGCAATATTATTGCAAGAATACTCCGTCTCTATATAATTTTAATGTAAGTAGTTACAGCGTAACATCCACATAGAAGGGACGATGATCCGAGGCTACAGGTTCGAAGAGGATGGTCGGGTTTTCGCCCTTCACATCTGCCGAGTTGGTGATGATGTAGTCGATGCAGCGATTGGGCTCATCTGCGGGGAATGTAGGCTTGGTGGGGTCTGTGAGTATGGTGCAGAACTCCGAGAATACCTTCATTGCACCATCGTCGGGTGTCGCATTGAAGTCGCCGGCGATGATTACAGGCTTGTCGAGTTTTGCGACAACGTCGCGGATAATGCTGGCCGAAGTTACTCGATCCTCCTCAACCAGAGAGAGGTGAGTGCAGATGAAATAAAACTTCTCGAACTCAGCTACGAGCATCGTACGCGGCTCCTTGCGGCAGGGTAGGGGGTACTGTTGGAGTGAGAGTGCCGGCTGCTTCGAGAGGATGCCGATACCGTACTTACCACCTTTGTATTTGATCGAAGGTGCGTAGTAGTCGTGCATCTCGGTGCGGTTAGCCAACTCGCCGAGTACGTAGTAACCCTCATAGCGAGTAGTCATACTATCCAACTCCTGAACGGCCACCACGTCGGGCTGAGTGCGCTTAATTACATTGGCGCAACGGTCGTAATTTACTTGGTTGTCGAGGCCCTTGCAGTTGCGTACATTGTAGCACATCACGCGGAGCGTACCCTCCTCCTGTTTGTTGTTGTCGCCACAAGCAGTGAATGCCAGAGTGGCGAGAACGATAAGTGTAAAAAGTCGTTTCATAATCTTAGGTTTTTATTGGTTTTTATCTCTGTTTTTGCGTGAGATTATCGCCATACCCGCCATCGTGAGTAGGGCATTGATGATAAGTATCTCGAATCCGAAGCGGTATCCGCCAAACCACTCTTCGGAGTTTAGGTCGAGCAACAGCGAGAGCAGCGGAGCTGCGATTGCTACTGCCGCAACCCACCTATCCCTCACCGAGCGACGAGTGCAGATTCCGAATGCGAAGAGTCCCAGTAGCGGGCCATAGGTATAGCTTGCTACCGAGTAGAATGTGTCGATGATGGTGTGGTTACCCACCTTGTCGAATGCAATGATAAGCAGTGCTAACACCACAGCCACGCCGAGTGTTACGCCGTGACGTATGGAGGTCAGCTCTCTCTCCGCATAGCGCTCTCGACCACGAAGGATATCGATCGTAAAGGATGTTGTCAGCGCTGTGAGTGCCGATCCTGCAGCCGAGTAGGTCGAGGCGAAGAGCCCCAGCACAAAGAGAACGCCTACGGCAAGTGGCAGAGTGCCGTGGCTTGCGACGTATGGGAATACAAGGTCGGGCTTGGTGATTGCCACCTGGCCATCGGCCGTAAACATCGGGAATAGTGCCCCCTCAGCAGAGGTTATGCCACACCCCTCGAGGTGAATATAGAGCAACACGCCCAATATAAGAAATAGGAGTATGACGATTGACTGCAGTCCCACACCGACCAGAAGATTCTTCTGTGCATCGCCTTTTGTGCGGCAACTCAGCGTGCGCTGCATCATATCCTGATCAAGTCCGGTCATCGCAACCACCATAAATACTCCTGCAAGCAACTGTTTTACAAGATGACGGCTGTCGTTCCAATCCTCCGTAAACCACGTCTTGCTATATGGGTGGCCGGTCACGGTGGCTATGGCGTCGCTGATCGAGAGAGCTTCCACCTGCATAATTAGTGCAATGGATGCACCCAGAGCTCCAACAAGAATAAGCGTGCGCAGAACATCTACCCAGACTACGGTCTTAACACCTCCGCGGTGGGAGTAGAGCCAGACAAGCAGGATAAATAGTGCGGCATTGGCGGCAAAGGGAACTCCGATCCGATCAAAGAGTAGCAGTTGCAAAACCGTACAGGCAACGTAGGCTCTCAGTGCCGAGAGCAGCGTGCGCGAGAGAAGGAAATACCAGGCTCCGGTGCGGTGGCTCTGTACTCCGAATCGGCTATCCAAATATTCGTATAACGATGTGACATTCAGTTTGTAATATAGCGGAACGAGCACAAAGGCGATCACTATGTAGCCTATGATGAATCCCACGACCATCTGCAGATACGAGAAGCCCGATAGTGCCACCGAGCCGGGTACCGAGATGAAGGTTACGCCCGACATTGCGGCGCTGACCATAGCTGCGGCAGTCGCTACCCACGGCATACGGCGATTGCCCGAAAAGTAGCCGGCATTGTCGGTGTTGCGCCCCGCAATGAATGCCACCGCAAAGAGGGTTGCGATGTATGCTGCAAGGGTTGCTATGACAATTGTCGGAGTCATCAATTGGGGTTATTTAACGTAGTCTGTGATATCCAGAACGCAGTTCGAGTAGTCGTTCTGCTCGCCCTTATGGTGCGGAAGCCAGAGTTGCGCGAAGAAGGGGTTGCGCTTCGCCTCGGCATCGTACTGCCACGGCTTGGCAAAGCATTCGGGGCACCAATGACCTCCGAGCAGAACAACCGTGGGGGTGGTGGTGAAGTGATGTCCGCAGGCGCACCTCCACTCAAGCGGAGTTGCCATATCGCCCGTCGTCATCTCCCTGCTTAGGCACTCTCCGCCTCGGAATGCGGCAGCTTGTCGCATATCTTCGAGGGTTAGCTCCTCGAGGGGCTTTTGTTCATCGTATCCGTGGTTGAGTCGCACCGCCTCTGCCTCACTTGCGAGGGTGAAGTCGGCAAGGCTCTTCCAGTCGGGAATGGACTCCCACTCTTCGCGTGAGCCGAAATAGGCAGCGATGTGGGCTTTGTCGTTGCGATGAATCCAGCCGAGCGTTCCGAATAGCTTATGGTGCGCTAAGTAGCGTAGGAACAGACGCATAATGCAGGCCGGGACATACTTCGCAAGGGCGAAAAACCAAGGCAACTGCTTGCTCAGACCGGCAAAGTACTCCTCCACGGGGATGTTGGCACGGAAGTGAAGAATCTCCTCCAGATGGTCGGAGTCCAAATACCACTGTCCGTGGAAGTTGCGTGTGGCAAACATATTTGATGCAAAGAGCTTTTCGGGTGGCAGACCGAGCGAATTTTTAAGCAACAACTGCTCAAATCGGTAGTTAGTCAGGCGGTACTCTGCGCCACTGCCGATATTGTAGAATTTACACCAGAACGACTCGGGAACTCCCTCCTCGCAGATATTGGCGAGCAGGCGACCCGAATCCTCCACTGTTGCCCACTCCAGCACCTCACGAATAGGTACGTGGAACATAATGGGGTCGATGTTGCGTAGAATGCCGGCATAGAGTATGCCCGATTGACGTAGGCTGACCCAATGCTTGAGTCCCGACTCGGCAAAGATGCGCTCGGCCCTGCACTTCGAGATTGCGTAATAGTCGAATATTGAGGGGGCTATCGGGTCGCCCGTGCGTGCCCAATGGAGTGGAGAGGGGCGGTCGCCGGTCTGTGCTACGCTGCCGATGTAGACAACCTTCACATTGTCGGGATTAGGCTGCGCTTTGACGGCCCGAACGATATTTCGAGCAGCCGTGATATTGACCTTCAGAGTCGCCTTGGGATGGTGGTCGGCTGCGGGAGAGACCATACCTCCAACGTGCAGAACATAATCTGCACCTTCGACAGCGCGCACCACATCCTCATATTTGCACAAATCGCCCCAGACGATGCGAACGCTCTCCATCGAGGCATAGGCCTTCATCTTGCGGTGATTCTTGCGCGAGGGTCGCACTAAAAGTGTGATATCGTAACGCTCGCTGCGGGCGAGTAGCTCTTGCAGTCCTGCACCTCCCATTACGCCGGTTGCTCCGGTAAGTAAAACTCTCTTCTTTCCCATTCCAATTATATTTCTGTCACAAAAATAACAAAAAGGATTAAATTCTACCCCTCTGTGTTATAGGTTACGCAGTGTGTACTCCACCATCTTCTGTCGGATGTTGGAGGTGTCGTTGGGACGCATAGAGTGATTCTGATCGGGATAGATCATCATATCATACTGCTTGCCGGCACGATTCAGCGCGCGGGTCATCTCGATAGTATTCTGCAGGTGGACATTATCGTCGGCCGTACCGTGCATAATCAGCAGGCGGGTGCGGTCGTGAAGCCTCTCTGCAAAGTTTATGGGCGAGTTATCGTCATATCCCGAGGGGTTATCCTGCGGAAGACCGTTATAGATCTCGGTATAGATAGTATCATAGTAGCGCCACGTTGTGACGGGGGCTACCGAGATAGCCATCTTGAAGAGTCCATCACCACGCAGTGCGCAGCCCAGAGCCATAAAACCACCATACGACCAGCCATAAATTCCGATACGCTCGGCATCGACATACTTCTGGCGGGACATATACTTCGCCAGCGAGATCTGATCCTCGACCTCGATAGCGCCCAGGCGGCCGTATGTTGCCTTCTTAAATGCCTCACCGCGATAGCCCGTACCTCGACCATCAGTGCAGACTACGATATATCCGTGCGGCACTACGGCATCCTCCCAATCCACACTCCAACGGTCAGCTACAGATTGCGAACCGGGGCCCGAATACTGCGTCAGCAGCACGGGATAGCGCTTCGAGGGGTCGAAGTCCAGCGGGCGCACCATATAGGCATTGAGCGTATCTCCTCTCTCGGTCGTAAAGGTAAAGAACTCCTTGGTGGCACGCTTGCCGAGGGCAGCTACAGCCTTGCGGCTATCAACCAGAACATCTACGGCCGAGCCATCGCCCTTATGTACGGTCACAACATTGGGAGTCGAGGCTGAAGAGAAGGTTGAGATATAGTACTTCATGCCGCGACTCGGCGCAATGGCATAGTAACCTGCATCTTTGGTTAGGCGTACTCGTTTTTTGCCATTCAGGGCCACACAGCAGAGATCTCGCTGCAAGGGCGAGCGCTCGGTCGAGAGATACCAAACATTGCGGCCGTCTGTTCCGACGATGCGTGTAACCTCCCACGCTCCCGAGGTGAGGGCACAGATGCGGCCTCGCGTAAGAGAGTGGAGGTAGAGGTGCATATATCCGGTCGTGGTCTCCTCGCGCACGATAAAGCGATCAGCATCCACAAAGAGGATATCCGAAGCACTCTTGCGCTCGACATACTGCGGAGCCTTCTCATCGTAGGCCACACGCTGTGCACCGTTGTTATCAACCACAATCTCGAAGTGATTTTGGCGACGATTAACGCGGAAGAAGTAGAGCTCTCCGGCCGGAGTCCAGCCGAGTTGAGAGATATACTGATCGCTCTCTGCGCCCACATCGACCTTGCGTTTTGTGCCGCTCTCACGGTCGTATACCCACAATTCGACCACCGAGTTCTTGTCGCCGGCCTTGGGGTACTTAAACGAGTAGGCCTTATTGTAGAGCGACCCGTCGAATCGCATCATCTCGAAAATGGGTACCTGACTCTCGTCAAATCGCAGATATGCCACCTTGCGGCTATCGGGCGAGATGGCGTAGGCCTGAGTAAAGCCAAACTCCTCTTCGTAGACCCAATCTGTGGTTCCGTTGATTATCTCATTCCAGCGGCCATCGTCTGTAATAGCCTTCGACTCGGCAGTGGCTATATCATAGATATAGAGGTTGTTCTCCTTGGCATAGACCAACGACTTGCCATCGGGGGTGAAGGTTACATCTCGCACCACCGAGAGGATCTTCTCGGGCACACCGCCAACCTTCGCAATCCAATAGTCGGCCGTAAAGGAGTGGCGATAGATTGTCTGCGAGCCCTCAGCTGCTGCAACGAGCAGTGTTCGCTCATCAGGCGAGAAGGTGTAGTCTATCCACTCGAAGGGAACCTCGAGCAACACTGCACTCTGCGCACGGTTGGCATAGCTGCGGCGTGCAATATTCTGACCCGCACGGAAGGTGTAGTATTCGCCATCGGCGGTGGAGCGCACGCCCGAGATCGAGCCGTTAGCCTTGCGCAACTCCAAAATCGAGGCGTAGTCGCCCTGTCCAAATGTAGCGACAGCCGTACAGAGTAGTGCGGCTGCCGTGAGTATTTTAGTCTTTAAGTTCATATCAAAAGATCTCCCCGTTCTAAATATCGTCAACGTTAAAGTCAAATCCCGTACGCTTGTCGGTTACAAACTTCGAGTTATCCATCTTCGTATTAAACTGATCGACGGTAACGTGCTTGTTATTCTCGTAGGGAGGTACGAGCAGGTCGAAGTTGATGGCGTAGTTGATTGCCGACTCGAGAATCGAGATGAGTGCCTCGCGGTTAATCTCGCTCTTGCCGAATCCCATAGCACGCACGAGCGTTTGGCGCTTGCCCTCCACGAAGAACATTCTCTCGCGGTTGATAAAGATGCGGCCAATCAGATAACCTCCATCCTGATTACGATTCTGCTTGAACGACTCCGAAAGGAAGTTGTAGATGTTGATTATGCCGCAATATGAGTTAGACTTATCAGCCTGAACATAAGGATTTTGCCAAATGATATGGTTGTTGTCGAACTCGAATACGTCGGTGTGCATCTGGAAGATCAGAATATCGTTGGCAATCTGGAGCTGCGCCTCATACTTACCACGGTCACGATACTCCAAGCGCACACGGCGGTCGAGTTTGTCCTCGAGGGCATCATCCATCTCCGAAGCCATCTCGAAGAGGGTATCTTTGAGTTCATTAAGAGTGGTGAAGGTGTTATCGAATACCTTCTGTTTGAGCGACGACTTCTCGACGATGGTCGAGAGGATACGTTCGCGAAGTGATTGGGTTGCCATATTGTTTATAGTTTTAGTATTATCTGACTTTGATTGTCTGTCCATCGGCGATCTTTGCATCGTGGCGCAAGCGATTGAGCCTTGCCAGCGAACGAAGGCGGATGCCGTAGGCTTGAGCGATGTCGTGGAGGCTCTCACCGTGGCGCACCGTGTGCAACATTACATTTCCCTCCCAGGCCTTGCGCTTACGCTCGATGAAGACCATCTGGCCCTTTTCGAGTTGCGAGCCGTGTGGTACATCGTTATAACGGCGCAGACTATTTGCCGAGACCAAAAAGAGTGAAGCGATATGCTCATACTTATCCCCCTCTTTAGCCAGAACGTAGCAGACGTTGTTGGTACGATAGACGTTATATCCGCGGTGAGCATTGATTGTCACGCGGTAGGCATTGGGATCGATGCCGTCACTCTTGCCCGGGGTGGGCAAAACAGTCTCTACGGCAGGCGTAGGCTGCGTTGCATCGGAGTAGAGCTTCTCGCCACCGGTGCGGTCTAAAAGGTAGAGCTTATTCTCCTCAATAATACGGATAAGTCGCTCGGCGTAATCCGGCGCAGTGGCATATCCTGCAGCCTTCAAGCCTCGAGCCCAACTGCGATAGTCTGATGAGGAGTAGACAAATAGCGAGTCGTAACGAGGCGACTTGTCCAAAAATTCTGCGTGGTCGAGATACGAAGCTTCGACTGTCGGGTACTTACGGAAACATTCGCCCTTTGCGTCGTCATCGTGGTAGACCTTCTCGCCTGTCCAATCCTTCTTGTACTTGATTCCGAAGTGATTGTTCGAGGTGCGCGAAAGCTGGCTGTTACCGTTTGCCGACTCGAGGATTCCCTGTGCCATCGTAATACTTGCAGGGATGCCGTAATACTCCATGTGGGCAATTGCGATAGCTTTATACTTTTCGATATACTCTTCGCGCGTCATTTGCGTTTGAGCAACCGAGAAAAAGGGCAATATGGCCAAGAAAAGCAAGGAAAATATTGTTTTTCTCAAAATATTCATTATCTTTGTAATTAGTTGAAGGCAAAGATATGCTTTTCTGCCGAAATTAACAACATTAAAACCCGAGAATATGTTTACCAACAACGCAATGCAAATTTTCAATCGCTCGGTCGAGGATTACCATCGTTATGACAATGTGGATCACCCCGAGCAGAATCCCTTTACCGAAGGTTCGCTTGACTACCTTCTCTACAAGAAGAATTGGGTAGATGCCGTACAGTGGCACCTTGAGGATATTATCCGCGATCCGAATATCGACCCGGTAGAGGCTCTGAAGATTAAGCGTCGTATCGATGCCTCGAACCAGGTGCGCACCGATATGGTTGAGTACATCGACTCGTATCTGCTCGACAAATACAAGGATATCGTACCCGCCCAGGATGCAAAGATCAATACCGAGACTCCGGCATGGGCTATCGATCGTCTTTCGATACTCGAACTTAAGATCTACCATATGCGTCAGGAGGTGCTGCGTACCGATGTTGAGCAGTCGCACCGTGATGCTTGCCAGAAGAAACTCAATACTCTGCTCGAGCAGCAGAAAGATCTCTCGACCGCTATCGAGGAGCTTATTGAGGATATTGAGGCCGGCCGTAAATATATGAAGACCTACAAGCAGATGAAGATGTATAACGATCCGTCGTTGAATCCTGTTCTGTATGGCAATAAGCAATAGTCGACTGCCGAAACACATACTCGTAGTTCGTCATTCGGCAATGGGCGATGTGGCGATGTTGCCCCACGCCATCCGTGCCCTCAAAGAGGCATATCCCGACATTAAGATAACAATTGCTACGCGAAACCTATTCAAGCCCTTCTTTGAGGGGCTTGATGTGGATATTATGCCCGTAGAGAAGGGTGACTATGACGGATGGAAGAATATCCGTGATCTGGCTCGCCGAATGAGGCTCTTGGGCATTGATGCTATGGCCGATACGCACGGCGTGTGGCGCACGATGTTTGTGCGTATGTGGCTCCGCCTTCACGGATTGCGCACCGCAAAGATCGACAAGGGACGCATCGAAAAGTGGCACCGCGTAAACTATAATCACTCGAACACCGCTCCGCTGAAGCATACCGTCGAGCGTTATTGCGACGTCTTCCGCGATCTGGGTTTTGTATTCCAGAATCCCGCCCCGGCTGTGAAGAGCCTTCGCCCCAATCCGATGGGGGAGAAGAGTGGTAAGTGGGTTGGATTCGCCCCCTTCTCGGCACATCAGGGTAAGACCTACCCCGAGGGAGTGCGCGAAGAGGCGGTAAAGATACTTGCTGCAAAGTACGACCGCATCTTCATTCACGGAGGAGGTGGCTCCGAGGCGGAATTTGCCCATAGAATGGAGTCGCTCTATTCCAATGTTACGGCCGTAAATGGCAAGCTGAAGGGGTTGGGTGAGGAGATGAACCTAATATCGAATCTCGACTGCGTAATCTCGATGGATTCGCTGGTGATGCATCTGGCGTCGCTGGTGGCAACTCCTGTGGTGTCGGTTTGGGGAGCTACGCATCCCAAGCTCGGATTCCTCGGATATGGCTGCACTCCCGAGGGTGTGCTGCAGGTCGATATGGAGTGCCGCCCCTGCTCAACCTATGGTAATAAGAGGTGTAAATATGGGGACTACCGCTGTATCCACGCCATCACTCCGCAAATGATTGCCGACAAGGTGGAGCAGCTACTCAAATGAAAATCTTCCTAATATTCAAGTATGCAAAAATATGATTATCTGATAGTTGGAGCCGGATTATTCGGAGCAGTGGCTGCGTGGCGTGCCAAGCAGGCAGGTCGTTCGGTTCTGGTTATTGAGAAGAGATCTCATCGTGGTGGAAATATCTACTGCGAGCAGATTGACAACATCAATGTTCACAAGTATGGCGCCCACATATTCCACACCTCGAATCGTGAGGTTTGGGAGTTCGTGAATCGCTTTGCGGAGTTTAATAACTACATAAACTCACCCGTCGCAAACTATAAGGGTAAGCTCTACAACCTTCCATTCAATATGAACACCTTCTCGGCGATGTGGGGTGTTACGACTCCTGCCGAGGCTCAGGCGAAGATCGAGGAGCAGCGCCGCGAGGCCGGTATAACCTCTCCGCAAAATCTTGAAGAGCAGGCAATTTCGTTGGTAGGTCGTGATATCTACGAGATTCTGATCAAGGGTTATACCGAGAAGCAGTGGGGATGTGATGCACGCGAGCTTCCTGCCTTCATCATCCGACGTCTGCCCGTGCGCTTCACCTTCGATAATAACTACTTTAACGACCGCTGGCAGGGAATACCCATTGGCGGCTACAATAAGATTATAGATGCGCTGCTCGAGGGTGTCGAGGTGCGTTGTAATACCGACTTCTTCGCCGATCGTGAGGCGTGGCTCGCCCAGTGCGACAAGGTGATCTTTACGGGTCGTATAGATGAGTATTATGACTTCCGTCTTGGCGCATTGGATTATCGTTCGCTACGTTTCGAGCACGAGCACCTTCCCATCGAGAACTATCAGGGTTGTGCCGTGGTGAACTACACCGAGCGCGAGATCCCTTATACCCGTGTCATCGAGCATAAGCACTTCGAGTTTGGATGCCAGCCCTCGACAGTCATAACACGCGAATACCCCGAGCAGTTTGGCGAGGGTAAAGAGCCCTACTATCCCATCAACGATGATCGTAATAACTCTCTGGCGGAGCAGTACCGTGCTTTGGCTGCTGCCGATAAGAAGGTTATCTTCGGCGGTCGTTTGGGCGAGTATCGCTACTACGATATGGATAAGGTGATTGAAAGTGCCCTTAAATTGGATATATAATGAGCAAAACTCTGATATTGGTCTGCGCCCATAAGAAGGACCGCTGCCTGAGCCACGAGCCCTATATGCCGATTCAGGTCGGCAAGGCGATCTCGGCTGTAGATTTAGGCTTTGCGGGCGATGATACGGGCGATAACATCAGTGATAAAAATCGCAGCTTCTGTGAGCTTACGGCCCACTATTGGGCGTGGAAAAACCTCGGCGAGGCCGACTATGTCGGGCTGAGTCACTACCGTCGCTACTTCGACTTCGGTGATGAGCCGGGCAATGTGCGTATAGTTCGCTCGGATGACTTCTTTAATGATCAACACCCTGTGCCTGAGATGGATTCGCTCTTCGAGAAGTGTGATATAATCCTCTCGAAGCCTCGCGTGCAGACACGCAACCTCTACACAGAGTATGCGCGTAGTCACCGTGGTGAGGATATTCTTGCCGTTCGCGATATTGTAGCAGAACGCTCACCCGAGTATCTTGAGGCGTTCGATAAGATCTTTTTCGAGAATAATCTGCTGGCGCGATTCAATATGTTTGTTATGCGTCGTGCCGATTTTGAGGAGTATTCCCAGTGGCTCTTCGATGTGCTCTTTGAGGCGGAGCGTCGCATCGAAGTTCCGGCAGACCCCGTGCAGGGCCGCATCTTTGGCTATATTAGCGAGCGCTTGCTGATGGTCTACGCCCTCCATAAGCGTATGCGAGTAAGCTACAAAGCGGTATATATGGTCGATGATCGTCTTAAACCCAAGAGTAAGTGGAGCTACGATCTACATCGTGTGATCAATAACACTATCTTCGCCCTGCGCCGACTTGTCGGTTGTCGCAGCGCCAAGAGTCCGCTCTAACCTCTCCCATCCGAGCCTTACATATATTTATATATAATGGGAAACAAAAAGGGCGTGTCCACAAACTTGTTGGACACGCCCTTTTTGTGAAGTAATACAGCAAGGTGGCCATAGTCAAGCCACCTTGCAAAGTGTTACGGGATTACTCCTCGCTGAGGATCTCCAACATCTTGATCGCAGCATCCGCAATCGGAGTACCGGGACCAAAGATAGCTGCAGCACCGTCGCGATAGAGCTCATCGTAGTCCTGTGCGGGGATTACACCACCTACAACTACGATAATATCCTCACGGCCAAGCTTCTTGAGCTCCTCGATAATCTGCGGAACCAGAGTGAGGTGACCTGCTGCGAGCGACGACACACCTACGATGTGAACGTCATTCTCAACAGCCTGCTTTGCAGCCTCCTCGGGAGTCTGGAACAAGGGACCCATATCAACGTCGAAACCAACGTCTGCATAACCTGTTGCAACAACCTTAGCACCACGGTCGTGACCGTCCTGACCAAGCTTTGCAATCATAATACGCGGCTGGCGGCCCTCCTTCTTAGCGAACTCGGCGCACATAACCTTAGCCTGCTCAAACTTGCTATCTGCTTTCACTTCTGAACTATATACTCCTGAAATTGAACGAATAACTGCCTTGTAGCGACCTACAACAACCTCGCAAGCATCCGAGATCTCACCAAGTGTTGCGCGAACCTTTGCAGCCTCAACTGCCAACTCGAGCAAGTTGCCCTCGCCGGTCTTTACGCACTCGGTGATAGCCTCCAGAGCCTTCTTCACAGCCTCGTTGTCGCGCGAAGCACGCAACTCCTGAAGACGCTTAACCTGGCTCTCGCGTACTGCGGTGTTATCCACTGCGAGGATATCGATCGGAGCCTCCTTCTCGAGGCGGTACTCGTTAAGACCGATAATCTTCTCGATGCCCGAGTCGATGCGAGCCTGCTTACGTGCAGCTGCCTCCTCGATACGCATCTTAGGAATACCTGTCTCGATAGCCTTAGCCATACCACCGAGTTTCTCAACCTCCTGGATGTGCTCCCAAGCCTTGTGAGCAATCTCGTTGGTGAGCGACTCTACGTAGTACGAACCTGCCCACGGGTCAACCTCGCGGCATACGTTAGTCTCCTCCTGGATGTAGATCTGAGTGTTACGAGCAATACGAGCCGAGAAGTCGGTCGGCAGAGCGATCGCCTCAACCAATGCGTTGGTGTGCAACGACTGAGTGTGACCCAGAGCAGCACCCATAGCCTCGATAGCTGTACGAGCAACGTTGTTGAACGGATCCTGCTCGGTGAGCGACCAACCCGAAGTCTGCGAGTGGGTACGCAATGCAAGCGACTTAGGGTTCTTAGGCTCGAACTGCTTAACAATCTTTGCCCACAACATACGAGCTGCACGCATCTTTGCAATCTCCATAAAGTGGTTCATACCGATAGCCCAGAAGAACGACAAGCGTGG
>JAGBVQ010000195.1 GCA_017630245.1 Alistipes sp.
GAGTGGTCTATGATAGTGGATATTATATTATGCCTTATCGTACCCTTGCCCACGCCTCGGCGGTGTGCTATGCTTTGGGAATTACGGAGGTAGACCCTATTCGTTTGGGGCTTGATTTCAACCGCTTTATGCAGACCGACAAACCTCGTTTCGCTGAGATTGGTTTGGCCACCAATGCTACAAAATCGCAGATTCAAACCGAGATTATGAACCTCGAGTTTGACGAGGAGAGGGAGCGTCTTGGCGAGAGAGAACCCAATGATGACGCCCCTGCGCTGACAATCTACCCGAGCCAACGCACCGCGCAACTATTGGGCTATTTTAGCGACAAATTGGAATATATGCCTTTTGATGATCGGGCAACCTTCCGCACCCTGCTCCGTTCAGAGGACTTGACGGGAGTCTATGGATATAATCAAGGGGGGTATTTACAAGAGTATCTGCAACAAGCAAAACCGCAATTTGAGGATTTAATACCGCTTTGTACAGCGAGCATTATAGACTATCCAACTAATCACATCTATACATCACGCAAATATGGTGTTACGTGGGAACCTCGTTTCGCACCAGATATTGAGATGATATTGAGTGAAACATGTGGCGATATACTCTACAATGAACAGGTATATGCCCTTGCTGCACTTGTGGGCTATACTCCCAGCGAGGCAGAGCAGCTACGCAAGGTACTAACCTGCCATAAAAAGCAGGAGTATAATCACCACCGCCACCGATTCAGTAAGCATAAGGGGTTGTTTCGCAAATTTATAAATGAGGGCAGTTGGTCTTTCCCAAAGGCTGTGATGACGGAGTTCGCTCGCTTGGTTTACACAACCGCCTACCTCAAAACCCATTTCCCCGAGGAGTTTACTTGCGCAGCCTTATGCGTGGCAGCGAGCGATGAGTGCTAATCATAGTACGGTTGCAAAATAGTCCGAATTAATATAAACTAAATCAAGACGAAATGGCGTATGCAGTGAACCTTGTAGTTCGCTCACGAGTTTGAACAACTCGAATGCGGATTATCTCCATTGGAATCATTCGAAGACTTTTCGTATCTCCACGAGGAGGAGTGTCAGTTGCCTACATCATTAGAGGATAATCCGGAATTGGCTCTCGCATGGCAAACGGAGCTACTATCTAAATCAGAAGATATCTTCGAAAGAGAGTACCGCACAGATTTAAGCTCTACTCCTACATATGCAAGTGAGTCATTGGATGATTAACAAAAGATTGTTATAATGCACAGAGTCCCGCCACAAAAAAAAGCTGTCGCAACCGTTGAGGTTGGACAGCTTTTTATCGTTAGACCCGGCGGGGAGACTACCACATCTGATTCAGGGCGGTGATGAATGCCGAGAAGTCGGAGTGCGAATCGGCAAATTCGTCGTACGACTGCTCCGTATGGCCGGCCTCGGGAACATCCGATATCATCTTCATCGCAACGACCGGAAGGCTATAGCACAACTTCACGGCAATGGCGATAGCGGTAATCTCCATATCGAATATCGCGTGTTCCACACCAAAGCGGGCCTTGATATTGCGTACCATTTCGGCATCCACGAACGAATCTCCCGTAAAGACCGTAACGCCCTTGCTACCGCCGTGCAGCGCTCTGGGGTTGGTCAGCTCGGGGATAAATCCTTCAGGAACGTTGCAATCGTGATACTGCGCCACCGAGGGAAAGACGATCTCTCCCTGCTGGTATCCGAGCGAGCCGGCAGCGAAACCGACAATTGCCACGGCGTCGATAGGCGACTCGGATGTTGCGATTGCGTGAGTCACAGCTGCGGCAGCTGCCGCCTTGCCGATACCCGAGCATACGGGGATGTAGCGGTGGCGGGGAGATGTGGCTGCATCAATGGCTGCCGAGATATTGCGAAATTCGCGTTCGGTGGGGGCTATAATCAGAATATTCATATTATCGGTGCGTTTGGGTAGGTTGTTAAAATTCGGTCGATCCAAAGAGAACCTTGATGTAGTCGCTCATCGCCTCATTGGTCTGCTCGATGGCATAGAGGCGGGGATTTCCGCACTGAATCTCATTCAGACCCACAATGTCGTTGGTCGAAGCGATGGGGAATACCTTCTTATATACGCGACCAAGTGCGGCCTTGATATCCTCGGCCGAGACGTCGTTCATAGTCGAGAGGTAGAAACCTGTCTGGCAACCCATCGGGCAGAACGATACGATGCTTGCACCGATCTGCTCGTCGAGACGCAGATAGTAGGCCATAAGGTGCTCAATGGTGTGGACAACGCCAGCCGAGAGGGGGTTGCACGCCATCGGAGCGCAGAATCTTAGATCCCACGAGAGAACTGCCAACTCATCGTTGATAGTGTAAGTCGAGCGGAGATAGAGACCCTCGCTCAGTGTTCGATGATCGACATCGAAAGATGAAACAATAGACTTTTTCATATCTTTTTTCTTTTATTTTCGGTTGTTGTAAGCCTCGAGAGCCTTCTCTAAGACGATCAGTGCACGCTGAAGATCCTCCTTCTGGAGAACGTATGCGATGCGGACCTGATTACGTCCCTTTGTCGGGTCGGAGTAGAAGCCCGATGCGGGTGCCAACATCACAGTCTCACCCTCGTACTCAAACTCACTGAGGCACCACGCGCAGAAGTCATCGCTATCCTCCACGGGCAGGCTGGCCACGGTGTAGAATGCACCCATCGGAATGGGAGAGTAGACTCCCGGGATTTTGTTGAGCCCGTCAATCAGGCACTTACGGCGCTCGATATACTCCTCATAGACGTCGGTAGCGTATTGGCGAGGGGCGTCGATCGATGCCTCGGCAACAATCTGGCCAATCAGCGGAGGCGAAAGGCGTGCCTGGCAGAACTTCATCACGGCCGCACGCAGAGCCTTATTCTTGGTAATAAGTGCGCCGATGCGGATACCACACTCCGAGTAGCGCTTCGATACAGAGTCGATAAGCACCACGTTATTCTCGATACCCTCGAGGTGGCACGCCGAGATGTAGGGCGAGCCCGTGTAGATATATTCGCGGTAGACCTCGTCGGAGAAGAGGAATAGATCGTGCTTCTTCACCAGGTCGCGGATCTGATTCATCTCCTTACGGGTGTAGAGGTATCCCGTGGGGTTGTTGGGGTTACAGATAAGTATTCCGCGCGTGCGCTCGTTGATAAGGGCCTCAAATTGCTCGATGCTGGGCAATGCGAAGCCATCCTCGATAGTTGAGAGCACGGGGCGAATCACAGCACCTGCCGAGATGGCAAAGGCCATATAGTTGGCGTATGCCGGCTCGGGGACGATGATCTCATCGCCCGGATTCAGGCACGACATAAATGCGAAGAGTACCGCCTCCGATCCGCCCGTAGTGATGATGATATCCTCGGGTGTGAGGTGTATCTGGTATTGGTCGTAGTATCCCACCAACTTTTCGCGCAACGAACGATAGCCGTCGCTGGGGCTGTACTCGAGGATTGTGCGGTCGATATTGTGCAAAGCGTCGAGAGCCACCTGTGGCGAGGGTAGATCGGGCTGGCCGATGTTGAGGTGGTATATCTTGGTTCCACGAGCTTTGGCTGCCTCTGCAAGTGGAACAAGCTTACGAATTGGCGATGCGGGCATCTCTGCCGCGCGGAGTGAAATGTTTGGCATAATATTATCCTTTAACCCCACAAAAGTATGAAAATAATTTTGAAGTTGAGGTTATTTACCCTCCTTATGAGCAAAAAAATGCAAAATCTGGATGGCGGATTGCTAATTGTTTGTACCTTTGTGGCGTAAACAGATAGGAAATGATTAAGGCTTTGTTGCGCATACTTACGGTTTTGGTAGGTCCGGAGCGTACTCACTCTCTGGTTGTTCGCGTGCTGCGAGTTGTAGGACACCTGCCCGCAGGACGATGGATGTTGCGAAAGATCTATGCTGTGGAACACCCCTCGCTCGAGAGGGAGGTCTTCGGTATGCGATTCAAGAATCCGATTGGCTTGGCTGCGGGTTTTGATCGCAACGCTGAGGCTTATCGAGAGTTCTCGGCTATGGGCTTCGGATTTGTCGAGATCGGTACCGTAACACCCCGTCCACAGAGTGGTAATCCTCGTCCGAGAGTTTTCCGACTGAATGCAGATCGAGCTATTGTTAATCGCACGGGACTTGCCAATAAGGGTCTGGACTACGTTATGGCTCGCTTGCGCAAGAAGCCGGAGGGTGTGATTGTAGGCTGTAATATCGGCAAGAATACCATTACGCCCGTCGAGGAGCAGGCCGCGGACTATCTGAAGACCTTCCGCAACCTCTATCAGCACGCCGACTACTTTACGGTAAATATCAGCTATAATACAACCTTCAAGGAGTACGTTCCGCAGTCGCGCGAGAGCGTTATCGAGATTCTGCAACCACTCTTCGAGTTCCGCCGTGGTCAGGATCAGTATCGCCCGATTCTTCTAAAGATCTCGCCCGATCTGCCCGATGAGGTTGTCGATTTGATGGCCGATATTATGATCGATACGCCGCTTGACGGTATTGTTGCGACCAATGCAACCACCTCGCGTGAGGGCTTTGTTTCGTTGGATACGAAGTTGGATGAGGTAGGCCACGGAGCAATGAGTGGCGCTCCGCTGACAAAACGAGCTATCGAGGTTGTGGCCCGTGTGTATGCTCGTGCGAAGGGAACATATCCAATCATCGGCGTGGGAGGTCTGATGACTCCCGAGGATATTAAGGCGATGCTCGATGCGGGAGCTACGCTCGTACAACTCTATACGGGATTTGTATATGAGGGTATGAGCCTTGTCCGCAAAACCTGCAAGATGATGATTGCCGAGGCCGAGGCCGCAGCACAACCCGCCGAGGTTGCAACACAACCCACAGAGGCCGCCCTCGCCCAGCCTACGGAGGATATACAACCCGAAAAATAATCACGAAAATGAGAGCAGAGATAATCACTATCGGCGACGAGATCCTTATCGGACAGATTGTCGATACCAATGCCGCATATATAGCCCAAAGGCTTAACGCTGTGGGTTTTGTCGTTAGCGAACGCTCCTCTGTGGGCGACCGTGCAGAGCAGATTGTGCGCTCTGTGGAGGAGTCGATTGAGCGCAGCGATGTGGTCATCACTACAGGCGGTCTGGGCCCCACCAAGGATGATATTACCAAGACCACCCTTGCCAAGATGTTTGGCGGCGGAATGCGAATCGATAAGCGTGTCGAGGAGCACGTTCGAGAGATGCTCGCTGCCCGCAATATCGCCTTCAACGAGCTCAACCGCTCGCAGGCAATGGTGCCCGAGAGTTGTAAGGTGCTCTTCAATGCCCACGGCACGGCTCCGGGTATGTGGTTCGAGAGGGAGGGTAAGGTTGTAATCTCGTTGCCCGGAGTCCCCTTCGAGATGCGTCATCTTATGGAGGATGAGGTGCTGCCACGTCTGAAGGAACGATTCGACCTGCGTCAGATTGTGCATCGCACGCTCATTACTTCGGGCCTTGCCGAGTCGATGCTGGCGGAGCGTATCGCAGAGTGGGAGGAGGCCTTGCCCGAGTATCTCCGTCTGGCGTATCTCCCTTCGCCCAATATCGTACGTCTGAGGTTGTCGGCATACGAGGTGGATGGTGCGACTGTCGAGCAGGAGATTGAGCAGCAATTCAAAAAACTCGAAGCGTTAATCCCTGCCCATATTGTTGGTTATGAGGGTGCTACCGTACAGGAGATGGTGCATAATATGCTTATCGACGGAGGCAAGACGCTGGCCGTGGCAGAGAGTTGCACGGGAGGCTCTATCTCGTCGAAGTTTACCGCTATGGCAGGCGCTTCGGCCTACTTTCTCTGTGGCGTTACGGCATACGCCAATGAGGCAAAACGCGATCTGCTTGGCGTCGATGCATCGCTCCTCGAGAAGTATGGTGCCGTGAGCGAGCAGGTGGCTCGAGCTATGGCCGAGGGTGTAAGGCGCATTTCGGGTGCCGACTACGCTGTGGCGACAACAGGAATAGCCGGCCCGACAGGTGGCTCGCCCGAAAAACCGGTAGGTACTGTGTGGTTTGCGGTGGCTTCCGAGAGGGGAACAGAGGCTATGATGCGAATCTCCGGCACCGACCGAGGTCAGATTATCGACCGCGCAACTGCTTATGCTATAGAGATGCTCTACAAGGAGTTGAAAAGGGCGTAGCTCCGGGTGGTGTTCATTGTACAAAGTCGTTATAAAAAATAACAATATAAAATGAAGAGAATAATATTTACTGTAATTGCACTTTTTGTAGTGTTTGTGGCTTCGGCTAAGCAATACGCTTTTTCGGGAGAGTCGCTGTCCCTCTACGATAATACTTGCAAGCATGTTGTGGATCAAGTGCCTTCAGGCGTTACTGTAGTCGTAACGAGTGATGTCGGAACAAGTTGGGTCCGAGTACGCACCAATACCACTCCTGTCAAATCCGGCTGGGTGCAGAAGCAGAATCTTTATGAAGTAGAGGTGGATGCCGATGGAAATATAATGCCCAAAAAAGTGGAAGAGCCTCACCTCCCGGCTTGGAAGGAGAGAGTAGCCGATTTTTTGCAGGAGAATGAATCCTCAC
>JAGBVQ010000019.1 GCA_017630245.1 Alistipes sp.
AGACCCGAAACCTTGATAGTGTATGTGCCGGGAGTGATGTCGTAGACAAAGCTCGGGCCCTCCATCTTCCAACCACGACGCTCGCCAACCTCAAGTGTGAAGGTATCCTTCTTGTCGGTCGAGTAGAGCAAGAAACCACCCTCGGTGAAGTTGTAGTTGATATCGTCGAGCGAGTCCCAGAAGTAACCCGAAAGGTTAGTTTCCTCACCTGCCAAATAGAGAACACCCTCCTCAGAAGCCATAACGCCGCCTTCATTGTGCGAGAGGTCGAGGATCATCTTAAAGTCACCATTCACTACCGAGCGGCTGATCAATGTTACGATGCTGCCCTCCTGTGTACCCTCGAACTCAAGGAAACCACGCTCCTCAAGGCTGAACTCTGCCGAAGGCTTTGTGAGAACATACTGCAACGGACCCATATACTGACCCTTGATTACTACTACCTCGCCTACGGGATTACCTGCATCGTCGAGCTCCTTAACTGCGGGAATGTTGAAATCCAAAAGGTTCAAATCCTGACCCTGAGATACCATTGTGGTAACAGTTACACCGTAAGGATTACCCTCTGCATCTGTTGCGCTCTCGGGAACGATAGGATAGTAAGTATCCTCACCGATTGCAAAGTTAGTGTAACCCGGATCTACCATCAAACAGCTAACTGTCGGGAAAGTCATCTCATTGAACGAACCTGCTGCCAAAGGATAGTGGTGACCTGTAAGGTACGAATAAGACTCGCAACCGAACTGTGCAAAGTCATAGTCGAGCATCATAAGCTGTGCGCAGTCGTAGTTTGCATTAGCAAGCATCAGGTATTGGCCCGGTTTGTTGCACACCTCCATAAGGTTCATCGACATCTCGCAAGCACCGTTACCCATAGTCGCATCTGCGTAGAACTCTACAACCTGAGCAGCGGGAGCAGCGGTAGTTACGCATATAACCTCGCTCAACGCCTGCTTGCCCTTGTTCTCAACGGCTACGTACAGATCATACTCGGTCTTTGCTGTAAGGCCTGTTACTGCTACAACTGCCGGAGTCTCTGCTACGTTGAGCGACTCTGCCGGAATTGCAGTACCGGTCTCAAATACTACGGCTGCGGTTACACCCTCCTCACCGTGTGCAGCTACCAACCACGATGCCTTCTCGGCATTTGCAGTTACAACCGACACAGAGAACGAGTCTGCAGTTACGCTTACCTCATCTAGAGTTACTGCCACTGTAGGTACAGCAACCTCTTCGCCACCCTTCGGCTCGCACGCTGTGAACGATACAGCTGCTGCCAACACCATAGCGAACAAAAGTCTAAATTTTCTCATAGTGTTAAATGTTTTAGTTAGTTGTTAAAAGTTTAATATTGCTTGTTTGTTTTTTTCAAAAATAGGGGCATTACACCTCTTTGATATGCATACGCTTACGCAAATATAATAATTAAAAATCATTCTACAAAACATTAAAAGAAAATTAACCTCACAAAAAACACCCTCTTAATTATCAGCCAAATACAACGTTGGCAAACAAAATAAACACAGCCCCCATCCATAACCGAACCCCAAGAGTTATTCGGCGAAAAAAATTTTGTTTTTACGAAAATTGCACTATCTTTGTATCGAAATAGTTCATCTGTCGGGGTGTCCACCCCGAAGCAAATCACGAATAGACATCTAAACAAGTATAATATGCAGGAGTTAAGTGCGCTCGAGGGCAAGTCGATTGCCGAATTGCGCGAAATAGCTAAAGTGCTGGGTATCAACGATACAACACTTCGTAAAAAGGATCTTTTGAATAAAATAATCGAGGTTGCGACCTCGGCACCCGAGACTTCGGAGCCGACCGAGAGCAACCCCTCTTCGGACGAGCCGAAGCGTCGTGGTCGCCGTCCCAGAATGAGTAGCGTAAAGGTTGAAAATGAGTCGCAGCCCCAAAGCGAGCCTGCCGTTGCGGAGCCCGCTGCTGCGCCTAATGCCACAACTGAGCCGGAGAGCGCACCCGCGCCGACAGAGTCCACAGAGTCGCAAAGTAGCGATGCTGCACCCGCCGCAAGCGCAGAGGCTGCGCCCGCACCCAAGCGTCGTGGTCGCAAGCCCAAAAACCAGCAGCCTGCGGCTGTTGCAGAGGCAGGGGCAGAGGCTACAACCACCGCCGAGGCCACTGCCGAAAACGGATCAACTCCGAGCGAAAATACAGAGGCTCCCACCGCCGAAGCAGAGCACCACTCAAAGCACGACAAGAATCGTCACAAGGCTCGCCACAACAACGAGCAACCCACACAGAAAGAGGAGGTTATAACCAAAGATGACTTTACTGCTGAGGTTACCGGCGAGGGCGTTTTGGAGATTATTCCCGACGGTTACGGATTCCTCCGCTCGGCCGATTACAACTACCTCAACTCACCCGACGATATCTACGTTTCGCCCTCTCAGATCAAGCTCTTTGGATTGAAGTCTGGCGACACCGTAAGTGGTGTAATTCGCCCTCCGAAAGAGGGAGAGAAGTACTTCCCGCTGGTGAAGGTAAACGAGATTAACGGTCTGTCGCCCGACTTGGTGCGTGACCGCGTGCAGTTCGAGTTTATGACTCCGCTCTTCCCGAGCGAGAAGTTCTGCCTGACCGGCAACGGCCACAACTCTCTCTCGAATCGCGTTGTAGACCTATTCTCACCCATCGGTAAGGGTCAGCGTGCACTTATTGTTGCA
>JAGBVQ010000196.1 GCA_017630245.1 Alistipes sp.
CCCCGTTATCCGTCTCAACTATCCCAAGGAGATCAAGGCATTCTATATGAAGCAGAACGAGGACGGCAAGACCGTTCGCGCTATGGATGTCCTCTTCCCGAAAATCGGCGAGATTATCGGCGGATCGGAGCGTGAGGCTGACTACGGCAAGCTTTCTGCAAGAGTTAAGGAACTCGGTATTCCCGAGAAGGATATGTGGTGGTACTTGGATACTCGTCGTTGGGGTTCGGCACCTCACTCGGGCTTCGGTTTGGGCTTCGAGCGTCTGCTCCTCTTCGTTACGGGTATGACCAATATCCGCGACGTGATCCCCTTCCCGCGTACTCCGAAGAACGCAGAGTTTTAATATCGGGGGCAAGTCATTGCCCCCTCTTTATACCCTTACAAGTGAAGAAACTGTCGAAGTGAATATATAAACCGTTAAATTTTGGAATAGAATGGCAATTTCACAACGTCAGATTCAGAAGATGCAACAAACGCTCTCTCCGCAACAGATCCAGATGATCAAGTTGCTGGAGCTACCCACTGTGCAACTCGAGCAACGCATAAAGCAGGAGATCGAGGAGAATATCGTTCTCGAAGAGGAGGAGCGCACAGATGGAGAGGAGCCTCAGCAGATCTCGGTTGAGGAGTATCTGCGCGAGGATGATACCCCCTCCTATAAGAGCTATATCAACAACTATTCGAAAGACGATAAGCAGCGCCCCGTCTACCTTTCGGGTGGACGTTCACTGCAGGAGTATCTGGTCGAGCAGCTCGGTTATCGAAACCTCTCGGAGCGCGAAATGCGCCTGGCAGTCTATATCGTGGGCAGTATTGACGAGGATGGCTACCTGCGTCGTGAACTGCTCTCGATAAGTGATGATATCGCCTTCTCGCTCGGCATTGAGACTACGGAGGAGGAGTTAGAGGAGCTGCTCAAGGTGATTCACGAGCTGGAGCCTGCGGGTGTTGGCGCACGAAATCTGCAGGAGTGTCTGCTGCTGCAGATGGAGCAACTCGATATCAATAGCCGTGCTCGTCGCTTGGCCAAGCGCATCGTAACCTCGCACTTCGAGGAGTTTGTTAAGAAGCACTACGAGAAGCTTATGGCGCGTCTGCAGGTCGATGAGGAGGAGTTCCGCGATGCTATCGCCGAGATTCGCCACCTCTCGCCCAAACCCGGAAATCTCTACTCGGAGGGTGGTACCGACGCTACGCCCTATATAATCCCCGATTTTCTGCTCGACTACCACGATGGAAAGTTCGATTTGAGCCTCAATTCGTATAATGTTCCCGATGTGAAGGTCAATCGTCGCTATGTCGATATGATTCGTGATATGGTCCGCCCCGACGGTACGGTCAGGGATGAGGACCGCGAAGCGATACAGTTCGTCAAGAGCAAAATCGACTCGGCCAAGTGGTTTATCTCGGCTATCAAGCAACGCCACGATACTCTGATGCGCACGATGCAGACGATTCTGGAGTACCAGAGCGACTACTTCAAGGATGGCGATAAGAGTAAGCTTCGCCCGATGATCTTGAAGGATATTGCCGACCGTACGGGGCTCGATGTCTCGACTATCTCGCGCGTGGTAAATAGTAAATATGTGCAGACCTCGTTCGGAATTATCCTGCTCAAGTCGCTCTTCTCGGAGGCGATGCAGACCGAGAGCGGCGAGGAGGTCTCGAGCTATGAGATTAAAAATCTGCTCCAGCACTGCATTGACGAGGAGGATAAACGCCGCCCGCTGACGGATGAGAATCTGATGGATATGCTCAACGCCAAGGGCTACCGTATCGCCCGCCGCACGGTTGCCAAGTATCGTGAAATGCTCGGGATTCCCGTTGCTCGCCTACGCAAGCAGATATAATGGATTAAGTCGTACATATATTTATAAAAAAAGTGGGTGCCCCAAAGGTTTCGGGGTACCCACATTTTGTATGGGTAATAGAGCTCGGACAAACCGCCGTTACTCGCAGAGGTTGAGGTTGCGAGGTTGTTGTGGGCGGCTAATACTCTTGTGAGCAAGGCGCAGGGCATCGGAGAGGAGTTGCTGCGCCGAGATCCCAAAGTGCTGCATTGCACGAGCCGTACAACTATCCTTCTCCTCGGCAATGGCGGCCAGAGCGTGAATTGTTGAGATCATCGGAGGCCTGTCGGTCAGATCATCGGAGGCGGAACGCTCCATAAGACCTTGCTCCGGATTGCAGTCGTGTCCCTCGGCAGAGTCGTACTTCGAGCGTAGTTCGTTGCAAAATGAGCGAAAGAACTCTTCGGGGGAGAGGTTCTCCTCGGGTGTGACATCTATTTGTTGCTCAAGAAGTTGGGCGATATGTCTAATCTCCCAGCTATGGAGTCGGGTGGCGAGCGTCTGGTGGGCCAGCGACCCCTCGTGACGGAGGATTGCGAGAGCGAGTTGCTCCTTTAGCGCTCGGCGAACGGGTGCCTTGGTTGTGGCGAATACAAGCTCTGCAATGATGCCTTCGAGCGTCTTTGAAATCTTAATCTGCATACCAATCAATATTAAATTACGGCAGAATAACGGCAGAAAAAGGCTCAATATTACATCGGACACCTTGCGCCGACCCGCATAAAAAATGCATCCCGCTTATTCTGAGCGGGATGCATTTAGATTTTATTTTTTTGAGGAAACTACTTGCGAGGATACTCCCAAATCTCCATATTCTGGATCTGGTCGCCGTCAATATCGAAGCGTACGGCGGTGCGTACTCGGTGGGGGCCATACTCGCCTGCGGCACCCGGATTGATGTGGAGCAGATTGTAAATCGGATCGTAGATGATCTTGAGAATGTGCGAGTGGCCGGCAACGAAAATCTTGGGTCTGCAGGCCTGAATCTTCGCGACTGCACGGGGATCGTAGCGACGTGGATAGCCACCGATATGGGTCATCAGTACATCGCTCTGCTCGACACGAAAAAAGGCGAAATCGTTGAATGCACGTCGTGTGATACCTCCATCTATATTGCCGTAGACGGCCTTCAGGGGTTTGAATGCAGCAATGGTGTCGGCCAACTCGATGGATCCGATGTCGCCAGCGTGCCACACCTGGTCTACATCCTTGAGGAAGTCGCGTAACGGCTCGTCAAAGGTGCCGTGGGTGTCGGATATAACTCCGATTTTAACCATTGCTTAATAGTTAGAATTGAGGTAATCCGTGGGCAGGAAGAAGGTCTTGCGCTCGGGTAATGAGAGGTCGCGGATGTGGGTTGTGCGCTGCTGGCGAGAGCCCTTGGCCACGAACTCGTCGAGGAAGAGCAGAATCTCCTTGTGGTTGTCGTGCATCGGGGTACCTGCCAATACGTGGGTCTGGTACTCCACCGAGTAGAACCAGTAGGGTACGCCCACCTCCTGCAGCTGCTCGGCGATATACTTCGAGCCGAACATGCCTCGGCCGAAGATGGCCATCTTGTTGTAGGGAACCTGCGTATCGGAGTTGCCGTGGAAGAGGAGTGTGGGTGCCGAGGTCGCGTTCCACTCGGGCGCTCCCTCCAACGAGAATACTGCACCCGCAAAGGAGATAATTCCGGCGTAGTTGAAATCCTTGGGTAAGAACTCGCAGAGCGGCAGCTTGTTACAGATGGTATGCTCGCCCTGCAGTACGGTGATTGCTCCGGCGCTCGAGCCGCTGGCGATGATCGCTTTGGGGTCGATATTCAACTCTTCGGCGTGGTCTACAACGTAGGATGTTGCGCTGAAAAGATCTTCAACGGCCATATTTATAGTGTTGCGGAACAAGGGGAAGAACTCCAAGACGCCAACCCCCTTTGCATTACGCATACCAAGACGGTAGTCGATCGAAACAACGTTGTAGCCATTGCGTTGCAGGAATGCGTAGTAGGGCATATCGCGCTCCTTGTCGCGCTCTCCACGCGAGAATCCACCGCCGAAGACGAAGATTACACAAGGACGAGCTCCCTCGGCAAGGGCGGGGTAGTGGTCGAGGTAGAGTGAGTCTGCGCCCTTTACGGCGTAGAGATGAGTGGTCTTGCCCGTGGGCTCTGCCGCCCAAAGTGCTTGAACGGCAAATATGAATATCGTAATGAGTGTGATAACTTTTGCTTTCATCGCAATTTTGAATTTTGAAAAAGTGCTACTTTTTCCATAGTCGTTCCATTCTCTCTGCAATCTTGGCTTCGGTGGGATTCGTAGTGTTTGGCGTGTAGAACCTCTTGCCGACAAGCGAGTCGGGTAGGAACTGCTGCTGCACGAAGTTCTCGGCGTAGTCGTGGGCATATTTGTAGCCCTTGCCGTATCCGGCCTCCTTCATCAGACGCGTCGGAGCGTTGCGCAGATGGAGCGGAATGGGGCGGTTAGTTGTGTCGTTAGCGACGAAGTCGAGCGCTGCGTTGATTGCCGCGTAGGCCGAGTTGCTCTTGGGGCTTGTCGCCAGGTAGATCGTAGTCTCGGCGAGGGTTATGCGGGCCTCAGGCATACCGATCTTGTGGACCGTATCGAAGCAGGCATTAGCCAGCAGTAGAGCGTTCGGATTTGCCAGACCGATATCCTCCGAGGCGAGAATTACGAGTCGTCGCGCGAGGAATCGAGGCTCCTCGCCTCCGGCCAACATTCGTGCCAAATAGTATATCGCAGCGTCGGGGTCGCTTCCTCGTACGCTCTTGATAAATGCCGAGATTACGTCGTAGTGCTGCTCGCCATTCTTGTCGTAGAGGGCGATGTTCTGCTGCAGGCAGTCGGTGACGTAACGATCGTCGATCGTGATTTTGCCATCGGTTGCGCCAACCAGAATATCTAAGATATTGAGCAACTTGCGGGCATCTCCGCCCGAGAACTTGAATAGCGCGGCCGTCTCGCGTACCTCGATTTCGCGCTTCTGGAGCTCGGTGTCGGTAGTGAGTGCTCGCTCGAGCAGAAGTTGCAGATCGCCCTCCTCCATCGGGTTGAGAGTGTAGACCTGACAGCGGCTCAAAAGTGGCGATATGACCTCAAACGAGGGGTTCTCGGTGGTTGCACCGATTAGGGTTACGATGCCCTGCTCGACAGCACAGAGAAGCGAATCCTGCTGGCTTTTGTTGAAGCGGTGAATCTCATCGATAAACAGAAGCGGAGTGCGCTGGTTGAAGAGGTGTTGGCGCTTGGCGCTCTCGATTACTTCGCGCACCTCCTTAACGCCCGACGTTACGGCCGAGAGGGTGAAGAAGGGGCGGTCGAGCGTGGTCGATACGAGCTTTGCGAGGG
>JAGBVQ010000197.1 GCA_017630245.1 Alistipes sp.
GTTGGTGTTTTTTTTGTTTATACCGTATCGTAGGCTTGCATACAAATATGGTATAAACAAAAAAGAGTGAAGCGTTTGCACAAATGAGTGATGTTTTTTGTAAAAAGCCCCTCGGCAAGCAGAGGGAAAGGCGTTAAGCGTAGCGAGAATAAGCGAGCGTAGTAGCCAATCCCCTATCCACTACAAACCAAGAGCAGTCAAGAGATTGGCTGCTCTTTTATTTCCCCGAAATAAGTGGCGAGGCGAAGGGGGGGGTGATAATTAGACGGATTTTCGGCATCAGTCGAGATAGTCAAAAAAATGCTCTTTTTTTATCTGCAAAACGAAATCTTTTTTTGTGGTTTTTTGTATCTTTGCTGTGCTGAGAGTGTCACCTGCCTCGATAGCCGTATCGCAGGGCGCTGACATTGTCGCCGAGAGTGAAACGAAACCCCCAAACTAATCTGATATGTCGTTGAACAATAGTTCTAAATCGAGCTATCTGGCATCGCTCTTTATGTGCGGATGTCTCTATTTTATCTTCGGCTTTGTGTCGTGGGTAAATTCAATCCTCATTCCCTACTTTAAGGTTGCGTGTGACCTTCACAACGAGGTGCTGGGCTATCTGGTGGCCTTTGCCTTCTACATTGCCTACCTTGTGATGTCGATTCCAGCCTCTGTAATGCTCAACAAAATTGGCTTCAAACGAGGCGTGGAGTATGGTCTTTGGGTTATGGCAATAGGTGCATTGCTATTTGTGCCGGCGGCTATGACACGCACCTATGCTCTCTTCCTGGCAGGATTGTTCTCGTTCGGTATCGGTCTTGCCATTCTGCAGACGGCAGCCAATCCTTTCGTTACGATTATCGGCCCGATCGAGAGTGCAGCGCGACGTATCAGTATTATGGGTATCTGCAATAAGTTTGCGGGTATTGTCTCTCCGTTGATCTTCTCGGCACTGGTTATCCGCGAGGCCGACAAGACGACAATGGCTCTGGTGAAGAGTGGTCAGTTGGTTGGGCCGGCAAAGGAGCAGGCTCTCGATGAGATGATTTTGAATGTCATCCCGCCATACCTCTGCCTTGCGGTCCTGCTCTTCGTCTTTGGCGTTGTATTCTACAAATCGTCAATCCCCGATATCGATCCCAAGTCGCTCAACAAGGCTGAGGAGGGCGATGGTAGCGAGCGCAAGAGTATCTTTGCCTACCCCTATCTGATTTTGGGCGCATTGGCGATGTTCTGCCACGTAGGCTCGCAGGTGATCTCTGTCGATACGAGCATTCGCTATGCCGAGAGTATGGGCGCAACGCTCGACGAGGCTAAGATTTTGCCCTCGCTGACCCTGGCGTGTATCCTTGTGGGTTATCTGTGTGGTATTGCCCTTATCCCTAAGTATTTGAAGCAGCAAAAGGCTCTGCTGATATGTACCATTACGGGTCTGGTGTTGTCGTTGTGTGTAATCTTCGCAAGTGGCAGTGTGGAGCTGTTCGGTATACAGACCGACATCTCGCTGTGGTTCCTTATCTTGTTGGGATTGCCCAATTCGCTGATTTTTGCCGGCATCTGGCCGCTTGCGATACGCAATTTGGGTAAATACACCAATCTGGGCTCATCGTTCCTGGTTATGGGTCTTTGCGGAAATGCATTCTTACCACTTATATATGGCTGGGTGGCCGATAATTTCGGTTTGAGAGTAGGTTATTGGGTCTTGGTGCCCTGTTTCCTCTACCTGATATTCTATGCTGCAGTAGGCCATAGTATTGAACATTGGATTCCAAAGAAAAAATAGATATGAGCGAATTATTGATTAAAGATGGCACGGTTATCAGCCAAGGCAAGAAGTTCAAGGCTGATGTTTTGGTTGCCGATGGAAAAATTGTTGGCGTGGGTCAGAATCTGACACCTTCGCCCGAAACTGATGTTATCTCGGCTGAGGGAAAATATATCTCTGCCGGATTTATCGACCTGCACACCCACGGTTGCGGTGGAGCTGATTTTATGGATGGCGAGGTGTCGGATTATGCTACGGCTCTGGCTACACACGCTCATCACGGTACAACTCTTCTCTACCCGACAACTCTCTCGAGCACGACAGAGTCGTTGGATGTGGCTTTGAGCAACTATCAGAAGGCCGTGCAGGCAGGATTGAAGGGTGCACAAATGGGAGGTCTGCATCTTGAGGGCCCATACTTTGCCTATGAGATGAAGGGTGCGCAAGACCCTCGTTATCTGAGAAATCCCCAGCCTGAGGAGTATATGACTCTGCTCGAAAAGTATGATGGTATCATCGCACGTTGGAGCCTTGCTCCCGAGTTGGAGGGTGCGGTGGATATGGCCAAGGAGTTGCGCAGCAGAGGTATTGTGGTGGCTATGGGTCACACAAACGCCACCTTCGAGGAGTGCGAAAGAGCTTTCGAGGCAGGATTTACCCACACCACACACTTCTATTCGTGTATGAGTACCATCACTCGCCGCAACGCCCGTCGCTATGCCGGTGCTGTGGAGTTTGGTTACTATTGCGATGGCGTGACCTGCGAACTTATTGGTGACGGAATACACGTTCCGCAGTCGCTGCTAAAGTTGATGTTTAAGATCAAGGGTGCAGAGCGTATAGCCTTGTGTACCGACTCGATGCGAGGTGCAGGTATGCCTGACGGAATCTATAAGTTGGGAAGCCTTACCGAGGGACAAGATGTTGTGGTTGAGGAGGGCGTTGCCAAGTTGATGGACCGTTCGGCCTTTGCCGGTAGCGTAGCAACGATGGATCGAGTTGTGCGTACGGTGCAGCGCTTGACCGAAAGACCTTTGGAGGAGATCATTATCTCGGTTACCGAGACACCTGCCCGCATTATGGGTTGCGCAGATAGTAAGGGTACAATCGAGGTAGGCAAAGATGCTGATATTGTAATCTTTGACGAAGGTGTAAATATCTGCCACACAATTATTGGAGGCGAGGTATTCTATAGTAAGCAATAGCGGAGTAGTACGAAATCTATCATCTTAAAAGTGGTGAGGTATGCCGGTAAAAGAGTTTTCGAAAGATAAGCTGAAGGTGAAGGTTTACTCTTCGCGTCAGGCTATGGGTCAGGGCGCTGCCCACGAGGCTGTGGCCTATATCAAGGAGTTGCTCGAGGTGCAGTCGGAGGTGAATATCATCTTCGCTGCCGCCCCTTCGCAGAATGAGTTTTTGGCAGCGGTGGCAGCTTCGGATCTGGAGTGGGGTAGGATAAATGCGTTCCACATGGACGAGTATATCGGCCTTCGAGAGGATGCTCCTCAGGGCTTTGGTAACTTCCTGCGCCGAGCTATTTTCGATAAGGTGCCCTTCCGTAGCGTGCACTACCTGAATGGCCTGATTGATCCTCGCAGAGCGTGCAGTGAGTATGCAGAGTTGCTGGAGCAAAATCCTGTAGATGTGGTATTTATGGGTATTGGCGAGAATGGCCATATAGCCTTCAACGACCCTCACGTTGCCGACTTCAACGATGCTGAGTGGGTTAAGGTTGTCGATCTGGATGAGAAGTGCCGCCAACAGCAGGTTAATGACGGGTGCTTCGCTACGATAGATGATGTCCCCACGCACGCAATGACACTCACAATCCCCACCTTGTGCCGTGCCAAGCGACTCTTCTGTGTTGTTCCCGCCCAGACTAAGGCGTGGGCAGTGAATGAGACGATAAATGGCGAGGTGTCGGAGCGTTGTCCCGCCTCGATTATGCGTTGTCACGATGCAGCCACGCTCTATGTTGATAACGACAGTTCGAGTTTGTTGGAATAGAGCGCGAATAAAAAGTCTATTTGGTCGTTATGCTCGCCCTCAAAATGCTCATTTACGTTAAGTAAACTACGCTTTTTCGGGCTTCGCAAGCCTAAAACTAGATCTTTTTATTCACTCTCTTAAGAAGTAAGGGCTGACTAAGTTTTATCTTAGTCAGCCCCTATCGTCTAAAAAGGCAAAAACCTTAGAACTTGAAGTACTCCTTTGCGTTGTAGTAGCTGATATTTTCAACCATCTTGCCCAAGAAGTCGATCTCGCTTGCTGGCAGCAGACCACTCTCCACATCGTTTCCGATAAGGTTACAGAGCGTTCTGCGGAAATACTCGTGGCGCGGATACGAGAGGAACGAGCGTGAATCGGTGAGCATACCCACAAATCGACTCAACAGACCAAGCACCGAGAGGGCATTCATCTGCTTCTCCATTCCGTCCTTCTGATCGAGGAACCACCAACCCGAGCCAAATTGCATCTTTCCGGCTCCGTAGCGACTATCCTGGAAGTTGCCAATCATAGTGGCAACCAACTCGTTATCGCGAGGGTTAAGGTTATAGATAATGGTCTTGGTCAGCTTCTCCTCGCGGTCAAGCCTATCGAAGAATTTCGCCATATTCTTTGCTACGGTAAAGTCGCCAATCGAGTCAAAACCGCCATCGGGACCAAACTGCGCAAACATTCGGCTATTGTTGTCGCGAATTACTCCGAAGTGGAACTGCTGAGTCCAACCGCTCTTGTGATCCATAATGGCGAACTCGACCAACATCGCACTCTTATACTTTCTAATCTCCTCGCTGGAGAGAGCCGCTCCGCCATAGACCTTCTGGAAGAGAGCCTCAATCTCGCTATGGGTGTACTCCTCGGCATAAAACTCCTCGATGCCGTGGTCCGAAAGGCGGCAGCCTACGCTCTCGAAGAAGTCGTGGCGCACCTGTAACGCTGCAAGAACGTCGTCAAAACAGCGAATTTCAACCCCACTAACCTCTGCCAGGCGGTCAATATAGGCCTTGAAATTGGCGGGGTTCTCTATTGCCATCGCCTTGTCGGGGCGCCAGGTGGGCAGCACCTTTACGCCGAAATTCTCCTTGGCGCATTGGATGTGATACTCCAACGAATCAATCGGGTCGTCCGTGGTGCAAACTGTCTCTACGTTGTAGTGCAACATCAATCCTCGAGCCGAACGCTCGGGGGTCTGCAACATAGCCGAGCAGTGGTCGTAGATCTCGCGTGCGGTAGAGGGATTTAATAATTTCTCCACGCCGAAGGCGCTCTTCAGCTCGAGATGTGTCCAATGGTAGAGCGGGTTACGCATCGTGTAGGGGACAGTCTCGGCCCACTTCTCGAATTTCTCCCAGTCGGAGGTATCCTTGCCCGTGCAGAAACGCTCCTCAACGCCGTTGGTACGCATTGCACGCCACTTGTAGTGGTCGCCCTCGAGCCAAATTTTCGAGAGGTTTTCGAAACGGTGGTCGCTCGCCACATACTCGGGATTGAGATGGCAGTGGTAATCTATGATTGGCAGTTTTGCTGCGTGATCGTGATAGAGCCTTTGTGCAGTCTCGGTCTGCAACAAGAAGTTCTCGTCATTAAAGGCTTTCATAATATCGGTGGTTTTACTTCTCAAACAGTGATTTGGCAATACCCATCTCCAATCCTCGCAGTTCGGCCAGACCACGCAGACGACCTATGCAGCTATATCCGGGATTGCTTCGCTTGTTCAGATCGTCAATCATACGGTGGCCGTGGTCGGGACGCATCGGGATTGAGGTTTGGCGCTCCTGCTGCAACTCCAACAGGGCCTTCATCACACCATACATATCTACATCGCCCTCGAGGTGATTTGCCTCGTGGAAGTTGCCGTCGGCATCGCGCTCGGTGCTGCGCAGATGTACAAAGCCTATGCGCTCCCCGAATTGCTGCATCATTGCTGCGCAATCGTTGGCACTGCTCACTCCGAGCGAGCCGGTACACAGACACAATCCATTGCTCGGATTGGGCACAGCCTCTATCAACTGACCGAAATCCTCGGCACAACTCATTATGCGCGGCAACCCGAGGATCGACATCGGAGGATCGTCGGGGTGGATAACCATCATAACACCCTCTTGGTCAGCCACGGGGCATATTTCGGCAAGGAATGAGATGAGGTTTGAGCGCAACTGCTCGGGAGTAATATCCTTATAGCGGTCGAGTTCGGTCTGGAACTGCTCCAAGGTAAAGCTCTCCTCCGAGCCCGGCAGACCGGCAATCATATTGCGAACAAGAGTCTGACGCTCCTCTTCGCTCATCGCCTCGTATCGCGCCAGAGCCTTTGCCCTCTCCTCGGCCGAATACTCCGCCTCGGCACCCGGACGACGCAACAGGAAGAGGTCGAAGGCCACAAATGCTGCTCGCTCGAAACGCAGAGCCTGACTGCCATCCGGCATTCTGTACTCCAGATCGGTGCGGGTCCAATCGAGCACCGGCATAAAGTTGTAGGTCACGACCTTGATTCCGCAACGGCTCAAGTTGCGAATGCTCTCTTTGTAGTTCTCGATATAGCGCTTGTAGTCGCCGGTGCGGGTCTTGATATGTTCGTGCACGGGGACGCTCTCGACAACCGACCAGACAAGGCCGGCCTGCTCGATAATCTCTTTGCGGACCGAAATCTCCTCCACGCTCCACACCTCGCCATTGGGGATGTGGTGCAGAGCCGTAACGATACCTGTGGCTCCCGCCTGACGGATATCTTGCAGCGATACGGGGTCGTTGGGGCCATACCAACGCCAACACTGCTCGCACTTAAATATCTGATTCATAGCTATACTCCGCTGAAAATGTTAAAACCTCCATCCACGGGCAGCACCGTGCCTGTCACAAACTTCGAAGCGTCGCTTGCATAGAAGATCACGGCACCGTGCAACTCCTCGGCCTGACCCAAGCGGCCAAACGGCGTAGCTCGCACAACATCCTTTGCTCGGTCGCTGAGCGATCCGTCGGGATTGGTCATCAGGGTTCGATTCTGCTCGGTGATGAAGAAGCCCGGAGCGATGGCGTTTACACGCACACCTTCGCCAACCTTCTTTGCCATCTCGACAGCCATCCACCTTGTAAAGTTGTCGATTGCAGCCTTCGATGCCGAGTAGCCCACCACGCGAGTCACAACGCTCTGTGCAGTCATCGACGAGATGTTGATTATCGAGCCGCTCTTCTGGGCAGCCATCTGCTCTCCGAAAACTACGGTCGGGATAACGGTACCCATAAGGTTGAGATTCATCACGCCACCAAATGCGCTGAAGTCGATATCCAGAAAACTCTGGTCGGGCATAATCGTAGCTCCCGGCATATTGCCACCGGCTGCGTTGATTAGGATGTCGATATGTCCCCACTTTGCTACAATCGCCTCACGCGCGGCAACCAGAGCTTCGCGGTCGAGAACATCTGCCTTGCAGAAGATGGCCTCCGCACCGCTCTGGCTCAACTCCGCAGCCAACGGCTCGCCCTTTTCGCTCTTGCGGCCAACTATTGCAACGTGCACACCGCACTCTGCCAACGAGTGAGCCATCGAGGCTCCCAAAACACCGTAACCACCTGTGATTACAGCGACTCTTCCTTGAAGATTAAACAAATCCATAGTTATCTGTTATTTTATCGTTATTCTTTTATATGCCGGCACCAGACTCTTCATTACGCACCAAGCCAGCAAGTATGCCACAGCACAGATGCAGAAGATAATCATATAGCCTGCGGGCTTACCCTCGAAGCCGAGGAATGAGAAGGCTTCGCCTTGTGCCGCAGCGTAGACAAAGAGCATACCCGCCCCCTTGTTGATAAGGAACGAGGCGATGCCGCCCGCCATATTGCCGATACCGGTGATGGTTGCGATAGTCGATTTGGGGAACATATCACCCACGGTCGAGAAGATGTTAGCCGACCAAGATTGGTGACCGGCTCCGGCAATGCCGATGATGATGGCCGGGAACCAGACCGAAACGCCCTGCAGCGGCTGTGCAAAGAGCGCCAAAAGGGGGAAGAATGCGAAGATCAACATCGCACGCATACGACCTGCGTATGGCTCCATACCGCGCTTCTCGACAAAGTACTTGGGCAAGTAACCTCCGAAGAAGGAGATGATTGTTACAATCAGGTAGAGGACAAAGACCAACATCTTACCCGTGGTGGTCTGCATCGTGTAGCCACACTCCGAGAAGTATGCCGGTGCCCAGAAGAGGTAGAACCACCACACTCCGTCTGTAAAGAACTTGCCCAGCAGGAACGACCAGGTCTGCTTGTAACGGAAGCAGTGCCAGAAGGGGATGGTCTGCTCCGGTAGCTCCGCCTGAAGGCTCTGCTCGGCCGAGACATCATCCTGCTGGATATACTCCAACTCGGCGCTGTTTACGAACTTCGACTTTTGGGGTTTGTCGTACATATAGATCCAGAAGAACATCCAGACGAAGCCCATAGCACCGATGATGATAAAGGCCATCTCCCAACCGAACTTGTCGGCCAAGATGGGGATGGTCAGCGGGGCTACCAAAGCTCCTACCGATGAGCCTGCGTTGAAGAACGAGGTGGATAGAGCCCTATCCTTCTTGGGGAAGTACTCTGCCGTGGTCTTGATCGAGGCAGGGAAGTTGCCACCCTCGCCTAAAGCGAGTATCGCTCGGCAGACAAGGAAGAGCCATACACTGACGGTCGCAACGCCCACGGCAGCCGCCGAGCCCGACTCAATGGCTCGCAGAGCCTCCATCGACTCCAGCCCCTCGATATTCATCGTGAGCCAACCGCAACCTGCGTGCATACAGGCTCCGAGCGACCACACGCCGATAGCCCACAAAAAGCCCTTCTTAGTGCCCATCCAATCGACAAAACGACCGGCCAACAGACACGCAAAGGCATAGAATAGCGAGAAGAATCCCGCAATGGTACCATAGTCGGAGTCGCTCCAGTGAAATTCGGGTGCAATGTAGTCCTTCCAAGTGAGCGAAAGCACCTGTCTATCCAGATAGTTTATGGTTGTGGCAACAAACAATAATGCGCAGATTGCCCATCGCCAAGATGTCATCTTCTCTTTGTTCATTCTCCCTAAATTTATCGGTTTTTAACCTCGGCCACACACTCCAACGCCTCCTTGCACTTGGCGGTAATGTAGTCCCAATCTCGGTTGGCAATGCGCTCTGCGGGGAAGAGATTAGATCCCATACCTACGGCAAATGCTCCCGCCTTAAACCAACTCGAAAGATTTTCGGCTGTCGGCTCGACACCTCCCGTGACCATAATCTTACTCCACGGCATCGGTGCCATAAGACCCTTAACGAACTTCGGACCAAGAACATCTCCCGGAAATACCTTGCAGAGGTCGCAACCTGCCTCCTGAGCCAAGCCAACCTCCGTGATCGAGCCACAACCGGGTGTGTATGGAACAAGGCGGCGGTTGCACACCTTGGCAACGTCAGCATTAAAGAGAGGGCCCACAACGAAGCAGGCTCCCATCTGGATATAGAGCGCAGCCGTTGGTGCATCCACCACCGAGCCCACGCCGATTGCCATATCGGGACACTCCTTGGCTGCGAACTTCACCACCTCGGCAAATACCTCGTGAGCGAAATCGCCTCGATTGGTAAACTCGAAAGTGCGAACACCGCCCTCATAGCACGCCTTCAGGACCTGCTTCGCAACCTCTGCGTCGCTATTGTAGAACACAGGAACAACTCCCGTTGCCTGCATCTTGCTCAAAACCGCAATTTTGTCAAATCTTGCCATAATATCTAACTCTTATCTTTGTACTCTACCACTTGCATCGCCCCCGCAAAGAGCCTCAACCTCCTCGGTCGATACCATATTGAAATCACCCAAAACGGTGTGCTTCAGGGCCGAAGCAGCAACTGCAAACTCCAACGCCTCGCCCTGCGTCGCCTTTGTGAGCAGACCGTGAATTATTCCGCCCGAGAAACTATCGCCACCACCTACGCGGTCGATAATCGGATTGATGTCGTAACGGCGTGATTCGTAGAACTCCTTGCCGTTGTAAATCATCGCCTTCCAGCCATTATGTGATGCGGAGTAGGATTCGCGCAGAGTCGAAACAACATACTCAAATCCGAACTCCTCGGCCATAGCCTTGAATATCGCCTTGTACCCTTCAGCGTCGGTCTTGCCACCCTCAACATCTGCATCAGGCTTGAATCCCAAGCAGAGCTCGGCATCCTCCTCGTTTCCGATGCAGACATCGACGTACTGCATCAGTGGGCGCATAATAGATTGAGCCTTCTGCTTTGTCCAGAGCTTTTTGCGGAAGTTCAAATCAACCGAAACCTTCACTCCGTGACGTTTTGCCGCCTCGCAAGCCAGACGGGTAAGCTCTGCCGCCTTGTCAGAAATCGCAGGGGTTATGCCCGACCAATGAAACCAATCGGCCCCCTCCATAATTTTGTCGAAATCGAAGTCGCAAGGGTCAGCCTCCGAAATGGCCGAGTGTGCACGGTCATAAATCACCTTTGAGGGTCGCATCGAGGCTCCCGTCTCGAGGTAGTATATTCCTACGCGCTCTCCGCCTCGGGCAATATAGTCGGTCCTAACGCCAAATTTGCGCAGGGCATTTACGGCAGATTGTCCAATCTCGTGGGTCGGTAGCTTGGTTACGAAGTAGGCATCGTGGCCATAATTGGCGCAACTTACAGCCACATTGGCCTCGCCACCACCATAGACAACATCGAAGTTGTCCGCCTGCACAAAACGATAGTTTCCCGCAGGGCTTAGACGCAACATAATCTCACCAAAGGTTACGATTTTTTTCATATTCTTGTTTTGTTGGTTAACGTTTTCGATATTATAGTATCTCTTCTCGGTGTAGAATCTCTCCTAAAGTATTTGGTTTTTGCTCTTACTGCGTTTGCCGTCCATAAGAGGATTATTCCCAATTTTATACAAAGTTAATAATTATTTTCAATTTTGGTATATAAAAACAACGCCGCCAAGCGATTGGCAGCGTTGTTTTTTTGTGCTAAATATTGCCCGGGTTACTTTGCCTCGGGGCGCATAACGACGTAGACCATATTGTTGTCCTTGAGGATCTTCTTTGCCAGCTTCTGAACGTCGCTGTACTTGAGATTCTTGATGATATCCTCGTATGTGCCGTACTGGTCGATACCACTCTCGTACCAAGTGCGGATAACTCGCATCCAACCTGCGTTCTGCTCGAGAGTGTTGCTCCACTCCTTAACGTAGAACTCGCGGGTCTTTTCGATATCCTCAGCCAAGGGACCCTCAGCTGCGATCTTTTGGATCTCCTTGAGTACGATCTCGCTCAGCTCGTCAGCCTGCTTCTCGTTGGTGTCGAACTGTACGCGGAGCTGGTAGGTCTCGAGGGGAGCATCCTCGAATCCACCGCTTACACGCACGCCGTAGGTACCGCCCTTCTCCTCACGGATCGAGATCAAGTAGCGCGAGTTGAGCGCCTGAGTGAGGAAGCTCATAGTCAGACGATTCTTGAGAGTAGCCTTAGCCTTACCGGTGTAGATGCGTGCTACCGAAACCTTCGGCTGCTGCATCGGAGCCTTAAAGTCGTTTACGACCTCGCCCTTAGCGTAGCGAACACCGTCGTCAACGAACGAAAGACCCTTCTTCGCTGCGGGGAGCGAACCGATATACTTCTCAACCAGCGGGCGCAGAGTCTCGAGATCTACGTTACCTACGAATGTGTAGGTGAAGTTGCCGCTATTCGAGAAGAGCTGTGCGAATACCTCATCCATACGCTCGAAGTTTACCTTGTCGAGCAGCTCCATCGAGAGGGGCTGACGACGCGGGTTGTTGCCATAGAGGGTCTTCTCCTCCTCGCTGCTTGCGATGAAGTCGGGGTTGGTCTTCAGGTTGTCAACGTATGCGCGGTACTGCTTCATAATGGTGTTGAAGTCATCCTTATTGAAGCGAGGAGCGGTAACGTTGAGGTAGAGCAACTGCAACATAGTCTCCATATCCTTGGGCGAGCAGCTA